>JACQEC010000353.1 GCA_016200765.1 Chloroflexota bacterium
GACGGCCCAGCGAGTTGCCGTCGAGGTAGATCAGGTGCGGGTCAGCGATCACGAACTCCTGCCGGAAAGACGACAGCTCATCCTGACGGTCAAGCTCGCGCGCGAAATCTTCGCCCAGCCTAAAGTTGTCCATAGCCACCGCCTCCCGGTGTCTCGATGCGTAGAATGTCGCCCGGATTTAATCGGAGCGAGAATTTTCCGCCGAGTTCGACCACCTCTCCCGATGCGCGCTTCAACGTGTTTCGGCCACACAAGCCGGGCTGGCCGCCCTGCGCTCCGTATGGCGGAAAGCGCCGCCGTTCGCTGAGCATTGTGACCGACACGGGCGCGTGAAACTCAAACTCGCGGATTAGCCCATCTCCGCCGCGATGCCGTCCCGCCCCGCCCGAGCCACGGCGAATGGCGTACGTCAACAGGCGAAACGGGAACCCCATTTCCAGCGCCTCGATGGGCGTGTTAAGGGTGTTGCTCATGTGTACATGAACGCCGCTCAGGCCGTCGCTGCTGGCGGCCGCGCCCATCCCTCCGCCCATTGTCTCGTAATACGCGAAGCCACGCAGAGCGCCGCGCCGCGAGTCCTCTCCGCCGATGGTCAGGTTGTTCATCGTGCCCTGCGACGCCGCCGGCACCTGAGCGGGAACGGCTTGGCTAAGAGCGCCAAGCACGACATCCACCACCCGTTGAGACGTTTCGACGTTGCCGCCCGCGACGGCGCGGCCATCGTGAGGATTCAAGAGGGTGCCTTCGGGTATGACGATCGTCACGGGCGCAAAGGTGCCTGCATTGACCGGCACATCCTCGTCGATCAGCCCGCGCACGCAGTAGCGCGTGGCGGATTGGGCGATCTGGGGCACGGCATTGAGTGAGCCGTAAACTTCAGGGTCGGTACCGGTGAAGTCCACGAGCATGTTGTCGCCGCTGACCGTGACCGTCACGCTGATTTTGACGGGCAACGGGTGCATCCCGCCATCGTCGAGATAATCCTCAAAGGTGTACACGCCGGCGGGAATCTGCGCGATGGCGTGGCGCGTGATGCGCTCGGCGTAAGCGAGCAGAAACTCGGCGTAGGCGATGGCTTCCGTCAGGCCGTAGCGGGCAACGATCTCTTGCAGGCGGCGCGCGCCCACCCGGTGCGCGGCCATCTGGGCGTTCAGGTCGCCGCGGCGCTCGTCGGGCGTGCGGACGTTGCGGCAGATGAGTTCGAGGAGAGCCTCGTCTATCGCTCCGGCTTCGCAGAGCATGATCGGCGGGATGATAATGCCCTCCTGAACCAATTCGACGGAGAGCGGCATCGAGCCCGGCGACATGCCGCCCACGTCGGCGTGGTGCGCGCGGCTGGCGACAAAGAAATCAGGCGGGCCAGCGTCGAGCGCACCCTTCGACAGGCTCAAGGTGCCGGGCGCGGAGGTGAACACCGGCGAGACCATGGTGATGTCGGGCAGGTGATTGCCGCCCAGATATGGATCGTTCAGGATGACCACATCGCCGTCGCGCCAGGTCTTGAAGCGAGCCAGCACGGTTTCGACCGAGGCGGGCATCGCCCCGAGGTGCGCCGGAATATGCGCCGCCTGCGCGAGCAAGCGCCCCCGGCCGTCGAAGACGGCGCAAGAAAAGTCGAGCCGTTCCTTGATATTGGGCGAGAAGGCGGTGCGGCGCAGGGTGACGCCCATCTCTTCGGCGGCAGATTCAAAGAGATGGCGGAAGATTTCGAGCGTAACGGGATCGGTCATGGCGGTCTTACACCGGACGCAGGATGAGGTTGATGGTTTCATCCACCTCGCCCCGCCAGCCGTCTGCGACATAGGTGGTCGCGTCAAATTGATAGATGACAGAGGGGCCGATGATTTCGTCTCCAGCCTGCAATTCGTCGCGCATGATGTCCGGTTGATGAAAGACGGCCTTCGGTCTCCACCGGGCGGGTGGCTGTAAGCGCGGCTTGGGTGTGCGGCCTACGGCTTTGACCCGCAGGGTCACGACCTCGACGGGCAAGCGTTCGTTGGCGTGGCCGAAGCGCTGTAGGTGGGCGGCGTGAAAGCGGGTGAGCGTATCGGGCAGGTTATCATAGGTGACCCTGATCTCATACGATTGGCCGACGTAGCGCAGGTCCATACTCAACAGCAGAGCCAAGCGGCCGGGGGCGACGCCCTCGGCGGTCATTTCGCGGCGCGCGCGCTCCCAGATCGGCTCATACAGCGTCTGGATGAGGGCGGTGTCGAGCCGCCGCGCCTCGTGCAATGCGCTCTGTGAGAAATCTTTTACGATGTCGGCGGTCAGCATCCCCAGCGCGGAAAGAACGCCCGGATGGCGCGGCACGAGCACGCGGGGGATGTTGAGCGCGGCGGCCAACGCGCAGGCGTGCATTGGCCCGGCCCCGCCGAAGGCGACCAGCGTGAACTCTCGCGGATCAAAGCCGCGCTC
>JACQEC010000354.1 GCA_016200765.1 Chloroflexota bacterium
GCAGGGCTTCCTACCGGTGCCGCCGGTGGAATACCGCCTCGTCTTCAACGCCGTCTTGCTCGGCCTAACCGCCGGCTTGTGCGAGGAGGTTGCGCGCTGGTTGACCTATCGTTTCGTGCTGAAGTCGGCGAGAGCATGGAAAGAGGCGCTGATGGTCGGCGCGGGCCATGGCGGGTTTGAGGCGATGCTCATCGGAGCCGGCTCGCTGGTGGCCTTCTTCGCCTTCTCAAGCGCGCTCAAGGCTGACCCGTCCACCCTGCCTGCGGCGGCGCAGGCGCAGTTGGCGGCGTACTGGAGCCAACCTGATTTTCTGCCGCTGGTCGGCGTGTTAGAGCGTGTATTCGCGATCTGTACGCATTTGGCTCTATCGGTGCTTGTGTTGCAGGCGTTCACGCGCCGCAACAACCTCTATCTGGCGGTTGCGATCCTCGCGCACGCGGTAGTGGATGCCACGGCGGTCTACGCCGTCGCTACGTGGGGTGTCATCGTCACAGAGGGTATTGTAGCCGTGTATGCGGTGGCCGCGGTGGCCCTCATCCTCGTCCTGCGCCCGCCAGCAACACCATCGTCTCCAGCCTAACCTATTCTCCAGCGTTGTGAAGTGTCGAGCCCACCGCAAGGTGTTGTCATGGCTCTACCGGGCATATTGCATTTCGACACTATTTGACGAAGCAAACTTCTTGTGATTAAATACGCCCAACTGCGGCGGCGTAGGCAGTGAATTGCCGCCAGCATGAGTTTGCGTAACCTCGGGCCCATGTTCTGATCTCTCGTCCTCTTAACGACCCGTGCGGCCTGACCGCTGTGCGTTGGGTTGCCATTTGACCGTTGGTGCGAAACGACTTGTGAGTGTGTAGGGGAGCCAGTAGATGCTACGTTATACTGCCGAGCGCTTGTTCTGGATGATTCCGACGATGTTGGCGATGTCGCTGATCATTTTCCTGGTCATGCATGCCACACCGGGCAGTCCGCTTGACCCGCAAGCGTTGAACGCCAATCCGCTGACCCGCGAAGCGCAGGAGAAACTGGCGGCCAAGTACGGTCTGGACAAGCCGCTTCACGAGCAGTTCGTGACGTATCTCTGGAATGTCGTACACCTCGATTTTGGGGTATCGTATGTGCTGCGCGACCGCGAAGTCAGCCAGATTATCGGGGACACCTTTCCCATCTCGCTGTTGCTCGGAACGTTCGCGCTAATCTTTTCGACCACGATTGGCCTGGCGCTCGGAATCATAGCCGCAGTGCGCCAAAATACCTGGATAGACTATCTGGCGACGTCGCTGTCCATGACCGTCGTCAGCACACCGAACTTCGTGCTAGGCATTCTGCTCATCGTCGTGCTGGCGATTGGCCTAGACATTTTGCCCATCGCCATGACCGTCGCGGCGACCTTTGACCCGTGGAGCCTCGATTATTGGAGCAAGACGTGGACATTCTGGGTGCTGCCGACCATCGCTCTTGGCGCCGGGCCGCTGGCCACCATTGCGCGCTACACGCGCGCGAGCATGGTGGACGTGATCCGTTCCGACTTCGTACGCACCGCGCGCGCGAAGGGCCTGTTGGAACGTGGGGTGGTTCTGCGGCACGTTCTCAAAAACGCCCTGATCCCGGTCGTGACGATCCTCGGCCCGCAGTTTGCCGCCGTTGGCACCGGCACATTTGTGGTCGAGTTCCTGTTTAGCATTCCCGGCATGGGCAAGTTTTTTGTGACGAGCATGACCGGACGCGACTATAACATGATCATGGCCGTGCTGTTAATCTACGGTTTTTTCCTGACCATCATGAACATTTTAGTGGACTTGGTTTATGGCTTCTTGGACCCGCGTATTCGCTACGGCTAGGTACGCTTAGTTGTTAGTTGACCAACCACTGACATTGGAGAGGGAATGAGCGCCCAAAAAGTAGCCGGAGACCAACGCATCGCAGTTCCTCTTGCGGAGGAAATCGGCGAACTATGGCTTCCGCCGAAGCCAACCAGTCTGTGGCGAGATGCCTGGTATCGGCTGATCCGCAATCGGCTGGCGGTGGCGGGCGGCGGTTTCGTCGTTTTGATGGTGGTCGTGGCGATACTGGCCGAGGTGCTGATGCCGTTCGCGTACGATAGGTCAAACCTGCCCCATGCTAATGAGGGGCCTGCCGCGCCGTATATCTTAGGTACGGACTTCATCGGTCGCGATATTTTGAGCCGTATCATTTACGGCGCGCGCGTCTCGCTGTTGGTTGGTCTGGGCGCGCAGGTGATCGTCTTGCTAGTCGGTATCCCGATCGGCGCCATGGCCGGTTACTATGGCGGCAAACTGGACCTATATCTGATGCGCTTCGTAGACGTAATGTACGCATTCCCCCAATTGTTGTTCGTGATCCTGATCACAACGATGCTCGGCGCGAACCTGTTCAACATCTTTCTGGCGATTGGCATCACGGGCTGGGTGGGTCTGGCAAGACAAGTGCGCGCGCAGATACTCTCTTTACGAGAGCGTGAATATGTGAAGGCGGCGCGGGTGGCAGGCGCGAGCGGCCCTTATATTATTGCGCGCCATCTGATCCCGAACACACTGACTGTGATCATTGTTTCGCTGACATTCGGCATTCCGTTGGCAATTTTTACCGAAGCGACCTTGAGTTTTCTGGGGCAAGGCATCAAGCCACCGATCCCGTCGTGGGGCCAGATGGTCGGCGAAAATCAGCAGTATATCCGGTCATACTGGCATATGACGCTGTTTCCAGCCCTCGCGCTCGGACTGACGATGTTGAGCTTCACGTTTTTTGGCGACGGCCTGCGCGATGCGCTCGATCCGCGAATGAACCGGTAGCGCGACATGACTTTAGCGGCCGCTCCCATTCTGGAAGTCAATCGTCTGAAAACGCAGTTTTTCACGCGGCAGGGCGTGGTGCAGGCGGTGGACGACGTGTCGTTCGCCATGTATGAGGGTGAGACGCTGGCGATCGTCGGCGAGAGCGGCAGCGGCAAGACCGTGACCGCGCTGTCGCTGATGAA
>JACQEC010000368.1 GCA_016200765.1 Chloroflexota bacterium
ATGGAAGCGCAAGCAATCGTCAACGTAACGGGCAATGCGGCCAGCCGCATCCGGCGATTGCTGAAGGAAAAGGGGCTGGACGGCTATGGCCTGCGCGTCTTCGTCGGCGGCGGGGGCTGCTCCGGCTTGCAATACGGTATGGCCTTTGAGAACGAGACCACCGACGGCGACTTCGTGATGGACGAGAACGGCGTCAAGGTTATCGTGGACGAGATGTCTTCGCAATATCTGATGGGCGCGACGGTTGATTATGAAGACAACTTGATGGGCGGCGGGTTCAAGATTGAGAACCCCAATGCCGTTTCATCGTGCGGCTGCGGGCACTCGTTCAAGACCGGCGCACAGCAATCCGCCGGAGGCGGCGGCTGCGGCGCCCCCGGCTGCCACTAGAACCATCTCCGAGCAGTACCTAGAGCCGTTGCACAGTAACATCTGACCATTCGCGGGCGATGAGCGGCTCATCGCCCGCGTGGTTTGTATAAAAGCCAGCCGGGAGCCATCGCTGTAACCTGCCTGTGATGAGGCGAAGCGGGTCAGTTTCCGGCGGCTTTTGTCTTTTTGTCGTTGGTCAGGGAGCCCTTGGCCGCCGGTGACCGACGACCGCCGACAGACGACTTATGCCCCGCCATTTCACGGTGTCCGAAGCCAACGCTCTGCTCCCAACCTTGAAGCAACTGCTCGAAGCGATGCTGGCCGCGCGCCAGCGCATTATAGACCAGCGCAAGACGTGGGAGCCGCTGATCGAGAAGGCGGGCGGCAACGGCGGCGGCCCGCGCGGCAAGCGGTTGTATCTCGACTCGGAACAGATCAGGCGCGCGCTCGAGCAGATCAACGAGTGGGGCATCCTGATCAAAGATTTGGATACGGGGCTGGTGGATTTTCCACACCTGCGGGAGGGCCGCGAAGTGTATTTGTGCTGGCGGCTCGGCGAGGCGGAGGTGGCCTACTGGCACGAGGTGGATAGCGGTTTTTCCAGCCGCCAGCCGCTCTGAAGACGGAAGGCGCGGCTTTCGCAGTTTGACCATTCGATCAAAAAAGAGGCAGAACGACGAGCACCCTTGTTTGACCTTCACAATCATCTACTACCCGGCATTGACGACGGCGCAAAAGACTGGGACATGGCTCTGGCCATGGCCCGCATGGCTTCCGCAGACGGCACCCAAGCTTTGGTTTTCACCCCGCATAATTCGGCGTGGTGGAGCGGATATTATCAGGAAAAGGTTGAGCGGCTGACCCGCGAATTTCAACAGCGCCTGAGCGACGCCGGCGTCCCTTTGCAGGTCGGCGCGGGGGCCGAGATCTATTTTGAACTGGACCTGTTGAAGCGGCTGAAGGATGGGCGCGCGGCGCCGCTGAACGGCTCGCGCTATCTGCTGATCGAACTGCCGTTCACCAGTTGGCCGCTCTCGACCGAGCACGTCTTTTTTGAACTGCAAGTGGCCGGCTACACGCCGATCATGGCGCACCCGGAGCGCAACTCCATCGTCATGGAGAAGCCGCACCTGATGGGCGTGCTGGCCGAGCGGGGCGTGCTCGGCCAGATTACGTCGGGCAGTCTGGAGGGCAAGTTTGGCAGTCGCGCGCAGAAGACCGCGCTCAAATTGCTCGACCACCGCTGGTCGCACATCATCGCGTCAGACGCGCACGACCTGTCAAACCGGACACCAACCTTGAGCGCGGCTTTGCGAGTTGCCGAGGCGCAGTTTGGCGCGGCGCGCGCGACGGCGATGGTTCATACCCTGCCGCAACAGATTTACCGGAACGAAGAAGTCGCGCTGGAAGCGCCCCTGCCGAGCGCCGCGCCGGAACAGAAGAGCTTTCTCGGCGCGCTGTTCAAACATTGAGCGCGCCGCGCGCCGCCGCCCGTTGATGTGGGGCGCGCGCATGGAGGTCTGGCTTGAAAGTCGTCCTGATTAACCCCAAATTTCACCTGCCGATTGACACACGCACCACGCCGCACCTTGGCCTCGCCTATCTGGCGGCGGTCTCCGAGCGCCGCGGCGATGAGGTCTTTGTCTATGATGCGGATGTCGAGGATGAGCCGCTGGACCGGTTTACCCTGCGGGTCAAGCCCGATCTGGTGGGCATCACGGCCAACACGCCGCAGGTGAAGCAGGCGTGGCGCGCGGCCGAGGCGATCAAGGACGTGTGGGATGTGCCGGTGGTGATTGGCGGCCCGCACCCGTCGGTTCTGCCGGACGAGTCGGCCTGCAAGCGGGCGATTGACATCGTGGTTGAGGGCGAGGGCGAGGATACGTGGATTGACTTGAGCAACCGCCTCGAGGAGTTCAAGCGCTCGGCGCCGCGCTTCAAGGCGGCTGACCTGCTCGACGCCGGCAACGCGCTGTTGGAGTCGGTCTTCGGCATCACCTACCAGACGAACGACGGCAAGGTGCGCCGCAACCCGGAGCGCCCGCCGATCATGGACCTCGACTCCCTGCCGTTCCCGGCCTATCGCTACTTCAAGATGGAGCGCTACAGCAGTCTGCAACCCGCCACCGACGCGGTGGACGGCTCGAAGTCGTTCAGCCTGTTGACCTCGCGCGGCTGTCCGTATCGCTGTACGTTCTGCTCGCAGTCCATCATGCCGATCAAGTGGCGCGCCCGCTCGCCGGCCAACGTCGTCGCCGAGTTCCGGCACCTGATCAAGGATTTGGGCGCGCAGGAGATCGGCCTCCTCGACGACAGCGCGAACATCCGCACCAAGCGCCTGCACGAGCTGTGCGACCAACTGGTGGCCGAAGGGCTGAACACGGTGCCGTGGATCATGATCAACGGCATCCGCGCCAACCTCGCCGACACGGTCACGCTGGGCAAGATGAAGGCCGCGGGCTGTAAGCGCGTGGCGTTTGGCGTCGAGACGGGCGATGAGAACATCCTGATCTCGATAGACAAGCGCATCAACCACCAGACGATCCGGCAGGCGTTCAAGAACGCCAAAAAGGTGGGGCTGGAGACGATGGGCTTCTTCATCATCGGTCTGCCGGGCGACACCGCAGAGACGATGGAGAAGACGATCAAGTTCGCCATCGAGCTCGACCCGCTGGTGGCGAACTTCTCGATGATGACGCCCTATCCGGGCACGACCGTCTATGAGATTGCGACCCAGAAGGGGCGCATGTTGATGAAGGATTGGGACGACTACGTTTTCTTCGAGGGCAAGGCGCGTTACGAACTGGGCGACATGACCGCCGAGTTGGTCGAGCGCAAGTGGAAGGAAGCCTACCGCCGCTTCTACCTGCGCCCGAGCCGCGTGGCGAAGACGCTGACGCGCGGCGCGACCTGGAAGAACCTGCCGCGCACGATCGGCATGGCGATGAAGGTCGTCTTCCCCAAGCCGACCAAAGAGGAGCTGAAGCCGATACTGGAAGGCGCTGGGTGAACCTTTTCGGGCCGTGAAGAATGACGGGAGATAGAGGACAGATAGCAGTCGAACTTTGTCATTCGACTGCAAAAATAGGATTCCCATCAAGCCATGAAAACATCTCTTAATCTGCTCAAAGTTATGATGAGCGGGGTCTTGATGTTTATGCTGACACTCGGAGCGTTCGCCGTATTCAGCGGCCAGCGCGGCAGCGAGCCGCGCCAGTCTGCCCTTACTCCCGCTGTTCCAACGCTACAATCCACATCAACCCAAGCTCCGTATCCACCGCCCGGAACACTACCCGCTGTAACTCCACAACCGACGGTGATAACGGTTTACACATTGCTGCCGCCCATTTTCACACCGGCCCCACCCGGTACGCCGCGGCCGACGCCGCTCTCTGCTCTGGAAGCGCTGCGACAGGTTTTGATGAGTTTACCACCTGAAAAACGAATGACTCTCGACTCAGATACAATTGCCGAAATCGGTATTGGCAAGGGTGATGTACATGATGGTGAGGAGAGACGCGATAGAATGGTTATCGCGTTATATCACATACCATCTCTCTCCTTGGTCAATATAGATTTATCAGGAGCGATCACTTATCAGGATTACAAGTCAAGTGAAGGGCAGACTTATATACAATCAATTCTAGCCGACCCAATTATAATGGCCCAACTGCTCAATTTTCTAGCAGCATACGTTAATAAACTGCCAAAATAGAACTGCTGCTTGACTTACATAGGTGATGCGCAATGGCTCCACCATGGCGAAAATTGAATGTGAGTTGTGCGATGACCAGAGTGATTCTGGTCGTGGTACTAGTGAGCTTAGGCGCAGCGCCAACTTCGCATGTTACTGGAGGGTATGTTTATCCGAATGTCGGTTGGAGATCCATAGCAACCGGCGGAAGTGATTTCTTTGCCATCAATCCTCTCCTTCCTCCCTATAATAATGCCGGCGCCGATACGTGGGCAGCAAGTCGTCAGGCGACTGATGCTTGGAATGCAACTCGCACAATCGCTACCAGTGCTGCTTACATCACTGAAGTTTCCTGGATTGATCCGAATAATCACATCCAATTTAATGACCTCGGAACGGGTTTGGGCGTCATTGACTACAGGTTGAACTCGTCTGATGCCTGTGTCACAGGTCTTTACCCCGGTGTACAATGTAAGCAAGTGATCAGTCTCGGTGATCAGGATTGGCTGGTGTCTGACAAGCTCGTCGGTGGATTAGTTCATGAGTTAGGTCATGCGCTCGGAAGCCTCGGTGATCACTTGGTTCGGGACTGCACGACGATTATGAGCACCTGTTGGGATACATTGACTCAGCCGCAGCCCAATGATATCGCAACTATGAAAACCATTTATGGCATCCCGGATAGCCTCAGTCTCATCAAGCTGAATAACGTTGGTCTGGTCAGAGTCTCCGCCCTGAACAGGTCGACTTACAACAGCTACTACCGGTTCGACTTGTGGAAATTGAATGGCAGCCAGTCCATCTATTTGCACAGCCACACCGTCGCAGGACCTTTCCCATTTGGAGTCACCGTATCATTCGAGGAAAATCTACTGTCCGAAGGTGGCCCAGCCTTGTACACTTATGGCGTCTATGTCCATCAGAGTTTCTTTAATGGTGAGTCAGGTGATCAATTTGGCGGATTTACGAACTGGCTGCAGGTCGATCAGGCGCCATACAGGACATTCCTGCCGATAGTTCTGCGCGATTATG
>JACQEC010000349.1 GCA_016200765.1 Chloroflexota bacterium
CCTTCGCGGGCGGTTTGTACTCCAACGTGTTCAGGTCGAGCGCCCAGAACTCGCGCTGGCCGCCCGCGCCCTTCATCTCCTTGTAGAACCCTTGGCCGGTCTTATTGCCTAGCCACTTGCGCTCCACCATCGCCTGCCGCAAAGTCGCCCACTTCGGCTGGCGCAGGAGCTCGCGCGACTCGTCGCCGGGGATCAGGTCGTACAGATTGCCGCCCACCGCTCCCGCCACATCCAGCCCCACGATGTCCAACAGGCGAAACGTGCCGGATTTCGGGTTGCCGATCAGCGGGCCGGTCAGCGCGTCCACCTCTTCCACCGTGTAGCCGTTCTCGATGATCGTGTTGGAGGCAAACGCGCCGCTCAGTGAGGCGATGCGGTTGCCGATGAAGTTGGGCGTGTCCTTGCAGATGACCACCCCTTTGCCCAGCACGGTCTCCGCAAAGTCCTTGATGAAAGCGACGACGGCCGGGTCGGTGTCGGCGGTGGGAATGACCTCGAGCAGTTTGAGGTAGCGCGGCGGGTTGAAGAAGTGCGTGCCCAGCAGGTGAGCCTTGAAGTCGGCGGAGCGCCCCTCGCCAATCTGGTGTATCGGCAAGCCGGAGGTGTTACTGCTGACGATACTCTCCGGCTTGCGCACCGCTTCGATCTTTGCCATCAGCTGTCGCTTCGCGTCCAGATTCTCGAAGATCGCCTCGATAATCCAATCGGCGTCGGCGATCTTCGCCATGTCGTCTTCGGTGTTGCCGGTGGTCACGCGCTCGGCAAACTCCGGCATCGCAAAATTGGCCGGGCTCGCCTTCAGACAGCGATCCAGTCCGGCGCGCACCAACCGGTTGCGCACGGCGGGATGTTGGAGCGTCAGGCCGCGCTTCTCCTCGTCGGGCAGTAGCTTATCAGGCACCGCATCGAGTAACACCACCGGAATCCCGACATTGGCCAGCAGTGCGGCAATCGCCGCACCCATCGTGCCCGCGCCAATAACGGCGGCGCGGTGGATTGAATCGGTTAACGGCATAACATCTCCTCTATATCATTCGCGTTAGGCAAGCAGAGTATCCGATCTGACATCACATCAACCGCACTCGCTCCCCCACCCGGATTCGCCCCGTTTCCAACACCCGCGCATAGACGCGCGCCCAGCCCTCATGCTCCGTCTGCAAGATGCGATTGGAATTGCCGTCGGCAAACGATCCGGCAATCGTGGCGCAGGGTGTCGTGTACCGCGTGACCTCAATCAACACACGGTCGCCAAGCCGCAGTTGCGCGCCGGGCACCACCCGCGCCCAGTCCACGCCCGCCACCGTGATATTCTCACCCACTGACCCGGGGAAAATCGGATGTCCCTCTGCTTGCAGTGCGACGATGCGCTCCAGCGCAAACAGGCAGAGCGCGCGCTCCGGCCCGCCGTGTATCTTCGGGTGCTCCACCGCATCACCGGTCAGCCCCAGCGCGGTCACGTCCGCCTCGCGCACCGCCCGCTTCGGCACACCACCGTTGGACGCGTTTATCTGAAAGATATGCCCCATGCCATCAGCCATTCGCTATCTGCCATCGGCCATCGGCCATCCGCCATCGGCCATCAGCCATCAGCCATTCGCCAGATGCCCATCCAGCCATTCGCCAATCCGCCTCAACCGGTCACAGCGCAGGTCAATCGGCCCGCCCCGCGACAGGCCGTGACTCGTCTCCTGTGGATACCGCACAAAGACGACCTCCTGCTTCAACCACTTGAGCGCGACAAACCACTGCTCGCCCTGCTCGATGGGACAGCGCAAATCCCCCTCGCTGTGGATGATCAGCATCGGCGTCTGCACTTTGTCCACGAACTTCAGCGGCGACATATCCCAGCCTTTCTGCATGTCGTCGCCCCACGGGTTGCCCGGCCAGTAGGAGTTCGGCGGCGGCGGATAGTCGCTGGTGCCGACCATGCTCACCCAGTTGCTGATCGAGCGGTCGGTCACGGCGCACTTGAAGCGGTTCGTGTGGCCGACGACCCAGTTGGTCATAAAGCCGCCATAACTGCCGCCGGCAATCGCCGTCCGCTTCTTGTCCGCGTAGGGCAGCGCCTCGGCGTAGTCGGCCAGCGCCATCACGTCCTGATAGTCGAGGTTGCCCCAATCGCGGTGGATGCACGCGCCAAATGGCTCGTCGCGCCCGTTACTGCCGCGCGGGTTGCCGTAGACCACCACGTAGCCGCGCGCGGCGTGCGCCTGAAATTCGTGAAAGAAGGTGTTGCCGTACTGCCCGTGCGGCCCGCCGTGCACGTAAAGCAGAACGGGATACTTCTGGCCGCGCTTGAAGTCCGGCGGGCGCATCACCCAGCCCTGCACGCGCGTGCCGTCCGGCTGGGTTATCCAGAACTCCGTCGGCTCGCTGACCCGAACCGAAGCCAGCCACTCGGCATTTACATTCGTCAGCGGCGCGAGCGGCAACTGGGCCCCCTGAAGCTCGCCGTAGTACACATCGCCGGGGCGGGTTGGCGAGCCGATGAGCAATGCCGCGCGCCGTCCCGCCGCATCCATACTGACCGCCGCCACATCTATCGCGCCCTGTGTCAGTGCTGTCAGCGCGCCCGTCGCCGCGTCCACCGCGTAGAGGTGGCAACTGCCCGAGTCGCTAAATGTCACAAAGAGTTGACTGCCGTCCGCCGACCAGATGGGCGTCAACGGCGCCCCTTCGCGCGAATCGCCAAGCGTCTGGTTGCCAACCGTGCGGTCGAGCGCCATGGTCAGGCAACGCGCCTCGCCGCCTTTTGAGGACACCACCCACAGGCGGTCATTCTTCGGCAACCACGGATCGCTCTTAGAGCCTATCCGAATAACCCTGCCGCACGCAAAGCAATGAGAGCACAGGCAAAGTGAAGGAAGCCCAGATAGTTGTCGGGATTTTTATCCCAGCG
>JACQEC010000350.1 GCA_016200765.1 Chloroflexota bacterium
CCGCCTGGCCTTCTGGCTGGCGGCAACCGGCGGCGGCTTCGGCTGGCTGACCTTGACGCTGGGGCATCCGACCGCCGATGTCCTGCAAGCCGAAATCTTCCCCTTTCTCTCGGTGCTGGCCAACGCGCATTTCCCGCTGGCCAGCGCCGCGCTGTTGTGGGTGATGGATGCGCTCATCACGCCTGCCGGGGCGCCGCTGACCGGGCGGCAGGCGGCGCAGTTGACGCTCGGAACCCTTCTGCTGGCTTCAACGCAGGCCTACGGCTTGGTGGTCGCAGGCGGCGTCGCAGGCTTGTGGGCGGTGTTGCGGTGGCGCAAGGAGCGGCGCCTGCCGGCATCGCTCGTGATACGATTGGGCTGGGTGGCCGCGCTCGCCGCGCCGTTCCTCGTCTACTACGGGCTGGCGCTGGCGACGAACCCATCGTACGCGGGCTGGGACCGGCAGAACGTCACCCTGTCGCCGCCGGTCTGGGATTATCTGCTGGCTGGCGGCTTGATTTTGCTGCTGGCGCTGGTTGGCGCGGTGAGCCTGAAAGACCCGAAGGGTTTTAAAAACCCTTCGGGTCTGGGGTCGTCTCCTGCGTCAGACCTGAGAGACGACGCCAACGCCTTCCTGCTGATCATTTGGCCGGTGGTGACGGCGGCGCTGGTCTATTTGCCGGTCGCCCAACAGCGACGCTTTGCGCTGGCCGCGATCGCGCCGCTGGCCGTGCTGGCGGTGCGCGGGCTTCTGTCGTTGGAAGCGTTGGCGCGTTATGCGTTGTTGCGTTGTCGCGTGAACGCAGAACCCGTAACGCTCAACGTTTTGCTTCGCCCCTACCATTCCTACCGGCGCGCGGTGCTGGTTGGCTTCAGCGCGCTGACACCTCTTACCCTCTTGCTGGTCACGATGGGCGCGCTCAACCAAACGCCCGCAAACCTGTTCCTCACGCAGGGCGAGTGGGACGGGCTGTTATATCTGCGTCAGGTCGGAACAGCGCGCCGCGAAAGCGTGAGACAGACCGCGCCGAGCGCGCTGGTGCTGGCCGCTCCCGATATGGGCTTGCTCATTCCAGCCTTTGCCGGCCAGCGCGTCATCTACGGCCACCCGGTCGAGACCATCCAAGCCGCCGCCCGCCGCGAGGAGGTGCGCCGGTTCTACATGGGTATGGACGCCGCCGAGGCGGAAGCGTTTCTTAAACCGGTTGACTATATTTTCGTCGGCCCGCGAGAGAAGGCGCTTGCCGGTGCGCCCGTTCGCGCGCCGGTCATTCCTTCATCTTATAGGGTCAGTTTTTCAGAAGGCGATGTAATCATCTACCAAAAGCAGGGAGAATAGAGCGACACGATGGAACCGGTTAGAGTTCCGAAAAACATCTATGAGGCCATGGTGGCGCACGCGCGCGAAGGGTTTCCGAATGAAGTCTGCGGGGTGATCCTTGGTCCGCCGTGGGAGATGCGCGAGGCTCATCGCGCGGCCAACGCGGCCGCCGACCCGCTTTACACCTACGATATGTCTCCACAGGACTTGTTTCGTCTGAACCGATTGGCGGAAGACACAGGCTGGGAGTTTGTCGCCATCTACCACTCGCATCCGCCGTTTGCGGCCATCTACCCGTCGGCGACGGATATTGCCAAAGCGTTTTATCCCGACGCGGTTTACTTCATCCTCGCCATCGGGCAGACCCCACTGGGTGACCGCGAAGGGTTGCGCGACCGACAGCGGCGCGCCGATTGGCAGAGCCAGTTGGGCGACCCGCGCGCGCTGGCGCCGCGCATCCGCGCCTACCGCATCCTGAAGGACGACCTGTTCGGCCACGAGGGGCGCGTGGAGGAATTGCAGATTGAGATCGTCTAGCGCGCCGGCGCGTGCGATCACGGAAGGCGAGTGGCGCTGGGTTTGTGAGACAGTGAGCAGGGTTCCCTCGTCGGGCAATCGTGTTTAAAAAGCCCAGCGGCCCGATAATGCGATTTGACAGACCGCAAAGGCGTAGGCTATCATTAACGTTACTATCCACTTTACTACGATTTCTAGCGCAAGCGGTTCGGCCTTTCGCCGTCACGAAAGCGCATTGCGCTCGTTTGGTTGTGCCTCTGGCAAGGGGGGGGAGTGAGGCGTCAGGTCGCGCTTGCTATAGTACCCATCACGGTATTCGCCAGTCTTATCCTCCCAGGCGCGATCACGATTCGTGAGGTTAGCGCTCGCCAAGATGGAAAGAACCAATCCATCGGCTCAGCTCTGCCTCGTCCGCCGACAGCCCCGCGTGGTCTCTAACCCAATAGGCGCGAACCAGCAACTTGAAACTCTCAGGCAGTATTGGGCGTGTATTCCCTAGGCACTGGCGAAGCCGTAGGACCCTGTTGTGACGCTGGTTCTGGGCTATCGTGCGCTCCGAACGGCGACTTCGTACGGAAGCCAGTGGACTGACCCGAAATAGGATCGTAGTCTCATTGACAATAACCGGTAGAGGTGTACGCTGAAGCAAATGGACGGAGCCCACGAACCGTCTTGGCTCATTGACGCTCGCCCGGAATTGGTGTACGCCATGCGTGACCCGACCCGCTAATCAATGAAACGCGAGAGTTCCACCCGCTTAGGTGCCGGCGAAAGCCGGGAAAGGAGGGCGCCTATCACTTTGCCCGTTTGTCTCGCCGTGCAGACGTTGGCCATTGCCCGCCAGTCATGGCGGGTGTTTTGCCATTGGAACCGTCTTAGCGAATAACGCATGGCTCGTCTCGACGATTGTCCCGCGTTATTTTGCAACATGATAAGGAAAGCTAAAGGAGAGCTATCTGC
>JACQEC010000351.1 GCA_016200765.1 Chloroflexota bacterium
CCACGACGCGGCGGCGCATGTCAGGCCGAACCACGCGGTCGCTTGCGCCGACTGCGCGTTGGCGATTTGATAGGGGGCCAGCGCGATCAGGAGCGCGGCCACAAACGGAATCCGGTTGCCGCCGAACAGTTCACGAGCCAGAGCAAAGACGACGGACACGGTCAGCGCGCCGGCGAGCGCCGACAACAGTCTGAGCGCGAAGTCGGTTTGGCCGGTGACCGCCCAAAGGTGCAAACCTATATTGTAGAGCGGCGGACGCGCGTTCTGGGCCAGCAAGAGTATCGCCTCGGCGATGGGGCGCCGCGCCAACAGCCCGTTGACGGCCTCCGCCGGACCTACCGACGGCGCATCGAGTTGGATGAGGCGCAAGGCGAACCCGAACAGCGTCAGCACGAGCGCAGATGTTTTAGCCATAGTCTGAACCGTCAGCGCACCGGCGTGATCTGATACAACTGCACCTGCGCGCCGGTGGGGTCGCTAAACGTCGCGAGCAGGTGGAAGCGCGAATCGCTCACCTCGAAATTGTACAGCATATTCAAATAAGCCGGGTGGTCGGCTTCCACCACGACGAAGCGCGCGCCATAGCGCCCGGCGGCGCGCACGAGCGCCAGCGGGTCGTCGGTGGGTATCATAATAGCAGGCCGCCGGTTAAAGTAATAATACGCGGGCGGGTTGATGCAGACAACCGGGCTGGCCGCATCGCCCGTTTCCGCGCGGAGGTGCGCCTCGACGGCCTGATAGACGATAAAGCGCTGGTTCCAGCCCGCCTCGCTCGCACTGCCCAGCAGGTTGGCGAGGGAAAAATAGGCGGTCAAGATACCTGCCAGCGCCAGAAAGGCGGCGCCGAAAATGCGCTCGGCCTGCCGCGCGTTCCACGATGAGCGCCGCGCCGCAACCCACTTGACGCAGGCCGCCAGTCCAACCGGAGCCAGCGCGTACAGGAGCGGCAGTATGGCGGTCAGCGAGTGCAGGAAGGTCCCGCGCGGCCCCGGCAGGCTGAAGACAAGGCTCATCACGGCGAGCAAGGCCAGCAAGTAGATCGCCCCTGCGCGCACCAGCGGCGCGCGGCGTTCACTGCGAAGGCCGATGAGCGCGAACGGGAGGAACACAAAATGCAGGGCCCCGGCCAGCGTTGCCACGTTCAGCGTCAGGGCGCGAAGTCTCACGCCGAGGATGTTGGCCCAGCCCGAAGCCAGCCATGCGTCGAAGGCCGGCGCTTGCTCGAAACGAAACAGGTCGTTGTATTCGACCATGAACATCGCATTCGCCCCAACCAGCGGCGCGCCAAAAACCTGAACATTACGCCACAGCCACGGGAACATGACCAGCGCGTAGCCGGCCAGCGCTAAAGCCAGGTAGGAGGGAAGCATCCCGCGATTGGCCTGCTCGCTCCCGCGGTGATTCGGGCGGTCGGCTGGGATGGGCGAAGCCGCGCGCAATTGGCCTGCTCGTTCACGCGGTGATACGCGCGCGCCTGCTTCGCCCCTACGGACATGCGCCGCCTGAGCGGGGCGGGTCAAAATCAGCGGCGCGGCCAACAGCAGTCCATCGGCGCGGGTCAGATGCGCCAGCCCGATCAACATACCGCACCCCAGCGCGGCCAGCCGCTGTCGTTTGCCGGTGTACGACATGAGGCCGAGCGCGGCGGCGCCGATCAACCCGTAGAGCGCGAAGCCATCGGTCGCCGTCCAGTAAGGCAGGTAGAAGCTGGAGGCGAGCATGAGCAGGGCGGAGGTGATGGCCCAATCTTGCCGCTGGAAGAGTTTGAGGCTCAATCGGTAGGTCAGCGGTATGAGCAGGGCGGCGAGAACGACCATCGGGATTTGCCCTGCGCGGTACGTCGGGCCGAACAGCCACAAGAAGGGCGCCATGACGATTGAAGCGAGGGGCATCCACTGCGCGTTGCCGGGCTGTGGCAGGTCGCCGGTTGGTGACAGATAGTTCCAGACAAAATCCTCCCGGAAGCCCTGACCGCGCGCGAGACTGGCCGCCCCGTCGAAGTAATACGCCGCGTCCATATAGCCCGGCTGGGTAAACAGCCATGCCGTGAGCGCGCGCGCCGCGAGCGCCACGGCGGCCAGCGCGAGCAGGACAGGCGAAGGCCGCCATGCGATGCTCATGGGTGACCTGCCGGATTCCATTTCGCGTCTATCCCCTGCGCGCCCGCGAGCGCGGCAAGCGCCAGCCACGGCACCCACCAATAGAGCGCCTCGCTGTTGTCGCTGTTGAAGCGCAACCCCATGAACGAAGCCCAGCCCACCCAATAAGAGGCTACCAGCGCCAGACGGGCGGTCGGGGATTGCAGGCGAGAGGCTACCTGAACGGTCAGCGGCAATAGCATGACAAAATCCCAGCTCTGAATGTACGGGCTGATGGCGGCGGTCAGCGCGAGGCTCAGATTCATCGCGTCCTGCGCTGGCCGGCGCCGCCAGAGCCAGAGGTTGACGCCGAAACCGGCCGTGAAGATGATGCCCCAGACGATCAAGCCCATCGTTCCCAGATGGCTGTCGAGAAGGGTCAACAGCGACGGATGCGCCCACTCCGGCGTGGCGCGAACGGTGGCTAAAAAGTCGTCCGGCCACGCGGGGTAGCCGGCATAGAGCGGAAGCACGAGCAGTGCGGTCGTTGCCGTGATCGCTGTAAGGAACAGGGCGACCGCCCTCCGGCCGCCGATGCGGGCAAAGGTCAGCATGAGCCCCGGTATAAACAGGATCGCCAGTTGCGGCTTGGCGAGGGCGAGCGCGGCCATGGCCCCGGCCAGCATGGGACGCGGCCCTTCGACACCCTTCGACAGCCCCCGATCCAGTCGGGGGTCAGGTTCAGGGCGCGGAGGCAACGTCAGGCGAGCCACGATCAGCGCCAACAGCACGACGGCCAGCGTCAACTGCCCGAGCACCAGATGTGATACAGTAGATGGAAAGATGAACGCGAGGATGAGCGCGGTCGTCAGAAAGCGGAGAGGCGGTCTGCGCGCGCGCAGGCTCAACCAGACGACGGCGATCAGCATGGCGAGATTGGCGATCAGCCAGAGGTTGGTCGCCTCCGATTGCGCGAGCCAGCCCAGCGGAAAGAGCAGGCCGATGATCATGGGGAACCAGACGGCGTTACAGCACTGAAACAGCGCGGCAATATCGTACGGACTGCGCCCATGCAGGAGCAAGTACGCCGGGCCCCAGAGGTTGTTGCGGAAATCCCACGCGGTCAGGAAGGGCATCTTGATGAAGACGACGATGCCCAGACCCGTGATCAACAGCAGGGCTACCCTCACCCCTCTCCCCTCTCCCATACTTGGGAGAGGGGTTGGGGGGTGAGGCTTGAGGTTGGCGCTCAAGCCACCTCGCTTTCTCTCTGGCGCGTCTGCCAGAGCGGCTGGCTTAACCACAAGAGCAACAGGCCAACGGTCACCGGCACGAACGCGATAGGCTGTTCGTCCTTGCCGACCAAGGTGGCGGCGAATACGACCCATGGCGCCACGAGAAACGCGCTCAAGGCCGCGAGCTTCAGCGCGCGCGAGAGCATCGCGCGGACGAGCCAGAAGAGGGGCAGGAGCAGGACGATCTGGTTGGTCGTCGCCGTGCCGATGGCGATCAATTGTGAGATCATCAGGGTCAGCATCAGCAATCGCTCAAACTGCGGCCAGCCGGTGCGCGCCTCGCGCCATAGGGTGACCGCCAGCCACATGAGCAGAGCCAGCGTCACCGCCCACGCCAGCGGGTCCGCCAGCGAGCCGAACAGGGTGGATGCGACCTGAACCGGCGAGCCCACGCCGACATAGGCGGCGTAGGCCGCGGCGCCGGTCAAGAACGCGCGCGGCCACTCCGGCATCCAGAGCCACGAGGCGAGCAAGCAGATGCCGATCACCGCGCTGAAGGCGACGAGCAGTTGAGTTCGCCTGCGAGCAACCGCCCACACCAGCACCAGCGCCACCACCAGATAAGACTCCTGTGGCTTGACCAGAGCCAGCGCCAGAGCCGCGCCCGCGATCCGGTCGTGACCCTGCATGAGCCCCCAACGCGCCAGCACCACCGCGCCAAAAGCCGCCACCGCCATCTGTCCCAGAATCAACCCGCGCGCGGTCGGGTAGAACAACAGGGTGAACAGCACCGCCGGCAGAAGGTATTTCGCCCGTGATTCGTTTGCGACGAGCGGCACTGCGGCCAACACGATCATGAGCAGGACGGACTGCCAGAGCGCCTGCGCCGCGTCGTAAGGCAGAAGGGTGAACGGCGCCAACAAAAGCGACACGTATAGCGGGTACGCAAACGTATATTGATGCTCGCCTGCCGCTCTCACGGCTCCAAACAACTGCAACTGGATGTCGCGGGCGACGGCCTCTGAATAGGGGTCGCGGCCGTTGAAGACCAGTTCGCGGGTGGCGCGCCACGGGATATAAAAATCGTTGGCGCTCGCAAAGACATGCGTGTAGCCGAAGTATAACCCGGCCGCGACGAGGCCGGTCAGGGCGGCCACAAAGACCGCGATCAAGATGGCTTGCGCGAGAACGCTTCTTGGCAAATGAGTATCCCCAAAGTAGCAACGGGCAAAGGCCAAATCATTGCCGCCCCTTCATGGCCGTTCGATTGCGTCAGCCAGAACCAACCCCAGGGCAGTACCGCTACGCCCAGCAGGAACAGGGCGCGCCGCCCGTTCCGCAAACTCGCCGCGAACCCCATCAGCGGGATGAGCAGTAAGACCTGATCTGAAACGCTGGTGCTCGGCGCGATGAGCAAAGTGAGCGGAATCAGCCAGTTGACCGCCGACGCGAGATCGCGCGCGCCGCGCAACGTTTGCCGGATCAGCCATGCCGTACCACCGACCGCGGTCAGCGCGGCCAGCCACACGAGAGGCTCTGGCAGCAGGGAGAGCGGCGCGAGTTGGGTCACATAGCGCCGGTATTCGTCCAGCCGCGCCAGCCATTCACCAACCCACGCGGGCCAGAGCGCGAGCGAAACGAACAGCAAGATGGCTCCACCCGTGAGAAAGCCCACGACAAAGGCCCGACGCTTCCGCCACGCCCAGAGCAAGGTGAACGGCGCGATCAAGAAAACCATCTGCGGCTTGGCGCAGGCCAGCGCCAGCGTGACGCCCGCCAGTCGGTCATGGCGCGCTTCCAGCGCCCACAACGTGCCGCCGATACACGCAAAGGGCAGAAGCGCGAACTGCGCGAGCGCCAGGTCGCGAACGCTGGGGTAGAACGCGAGCGCGCTGACAATCACGGCGATGGCCCACGCCGGGCGCGACCCTTCGACACCCTCGAAACTGCACGCCGCGAAAGCGTTCGACAGGCTCTGGGTGCCGGGCTCGGCGCGGGCTGCGCGCAGGAGCCAGCCCCCGATCACAGTCGGGGGCCAGCCCTGAGCCTGTCGAAGGGCAGTGGCGATGATCACGAAAAACCCGGCCGCCATCCACGCCGCCTGCGCGAGGCTGAACGGCAAAAACACGAGCGGCAGAACCGGCAACAGCGCGACCAGAGGATAAGCAAAGGCAAACTGATCCGTGCCGCCGGGCGCGAGCGCAGGGTGACTTGAGCCGAGTAGGGGCTAAGGCGCTCAAAGAGCAGTGCCCGCCCGCCGAGCCAGAGGGGCACTAAATCGGCGCCGCCAAAGCCGTAGCCCGTGAAGGCTTGCTGAAAGGCCAGCGTGAGCAACAGAAAGGCGCCGCTGGCCGCCACCAGAAGCGCAAGCCGCTTCCTCATGGCGCGCGCTGAAAGATTGCCGCCACCTTATCCTCATAGACCAGCCGCCATTGCGGCTGGCCGCGCAGGAGAGAGGTGAGCGCGCCGTCCTGTTCCATCAGAACAAGCGCGATCTGATAGCGGTCGAGATAGCCCTGCCAATCGCCGCGCCCTTGCCACGCGCGCGCGTAATACTCGTCCATGAAGCGGTCGCCGTAGACATCGGCGCGGCCATCAATGAAGACCTTGTAGGCGGGAAAGAGCCGCCAGATCAGATAGCCGCCGAAGTTGTATGAGTTCAGCATCGGCCCGGGCAGATGGTGCTGTTCTAGGTAGGCCGCCGCGCCTGCCGGAAAGTTCTGCTCGACCGCCGCGGCGTCCGCTGTGAGGGTCATTCCTACGCGTGCAACCGCCACCAGCACGGCGACGGCCAGCACCAGCCGGTTCAAGACGACGAGCCTGCGCTTGGGGACCGTGGGCGCTGTGCTGTGCCCGGTGACCGGCTGTGGGGCGTGAGGCATGAGCGCAGAGACCTGTTTCGTGATGACCGGCGCGGCGACGAGCGCAAAGAATGGGATGTTGCGCGCGGACACGAGCGACTCGTAGCCCAGCCCGAGCAGTAAGAGCATGTCGCCTAGCGTTGGCCGCCGTGATGATAGGGCGAAGGATGTCAGCAGGCTCAGCAGTAAGAGCGCAAAGGGCAGAAAGCGTGGGTCATGAAAATCGGGCGAGTGCCACTCGACAATGTAGGTCTGCATCGCGCGGCTGGTCAGCGTGAAAAAGGGATAGATGAGCAGGGCGGGCCCGTTCGGATTGATGGCCGCGATCAGCGTCGCCAGCACTAACGCGGCGGTCAGGTGCTTCAAATATTGCGCCTGACCCGCGAAGGCATCCGGCGATAGGGAGCGACGGCGCAGGAGTAACTCGATGATGTCGCCGACCAGCGTGGCGCCGATAAGGATCAGGCCAAGAAAGAAACCGCTGTGCGCGTTGGCCCACAACAGGATGAGGGGCAAGAGGAGGTAGAGCCGCCGCGGCCCCGCCGCGCGCGCGCGCTGTACGATCAGCAGGATGAGCGCCGCAAACAGCAGGGTGAGCATTTGCGGGCGCGGCCCCCAGGTCACCGCCGACGCGAGCGCGGCGAGCAGGGTCGTAAAGACCGCCAGATGCGGGCGCAGTTCGCTGAGCGAATACACAACCGCGAAAGCGGCGGTCACCACCAGCGCGGCGACGATGACCAGCGCGTTCATGCCACCGGCCCGCCAGAGGGTGAACAGCGTGAGATCGGCCAGCCACTCGTGAGCCACCCAGGGCTCGCCGCTCTTGGTGAACGAGAACGGGTCGGCGCGCGGCACCGCGCCCTGCTCGGCGATCCATTGGCCGGTGCGCAGGTGCCACCACAGGTCGGGATCGGTCACCGGTTGGGTGGCCAAGACGAAAATGGCGATGAAGCCCAGCGCGGCGAGCAGGCGGCGCGGCGACAACGCAAGCCAGTCGGCCATCATGCAGGGATTGTAACGGGATTGAGGGCGCTTGACAAGAGAGAGCCCCTCACCCCCGGCCCCTCTCCCAAGTATGGGAGAGGGGAGAAAGAGCGCGCAATGACGGAGTTGCGGGGAAGGGCGAAGCCACGGCCAGCCAACGGGTTGGTAAACAGGACGAGCCGTGGCCGTTGCTTCGCCCCTACGACCGACATCAGGGGGCGCAGAGGATGCCGAGGCTTTCAATTGTTTTTCTCGGCGGTGTCATTTGCTTTTGCCAAACCGGCTAACGTTTGGCCAGTCGCATGACGAAGTTCTGCCAGAAGCCGGCGTTCATATTGAAGCGGCCAAGCAGGTCGGCGCGCACGGACAGTTGCTCAAAGGTGGACTGCCATTCGCCGATGGTTTGCGCGCGGTAGCAGATGGGCACGCCGTATTGAAGGTGGGGAATCGAATCTATCATGCGGGTCAGCCGCTGGCGCAGGCCGCCCGCGACGTGGTTCTCGGCGATGATGACGCCAAGGCGCGCGACGCGCAGGGCCTCGCGCAGGACCGGCAGAGGGTCGGGCGTGTGATGTAGAACAAAGACCAGCAAACTGAAGTCAAAGGCGGCGTCACCGAAGGGCAGGGTCTGGCCGTCGTAGACTTTGAGCGGCAGGTTCGTCTGGTTGTAATCCACCACGTCCACCAGAGAAATCTGCGCGCCGGTGGCGCGCTGGATGGCCTGCGCCACAAGCCCCTTGCCCGCGCCGATTTCCAACAGGCGGTGATGGGCGGCGAAGTGCGGGGCCAGATGGGTGGCGATGATTGCGGCGCGGTCGGTCATGGGGAAGGGTCAGCCGTTTTTGAGTTGGGCAATCTGGTGGCGGGCTTCCATGCGCCAGTAGCGGTTATTGTCCAGCGCGAGGTACTGCTCAAAATCGGCAATGGCTTCCTCGCGCGTGCCGATATTGCCGAAGACGCGCGATAGCCCGCGGTTCAGATAGGCGCGGGCCAGCTGCGGGTCCAGTTCCAGCGCGCGGGTGAAGTCGCGCACGGCGCGCTCGTAGTCGTTCAGTTCGCGCCAGTAGATCAGGCCGCGCGCGTAGTGCGCCCCGGTCAGCGCGGGGTTGATTTCCAGCGCGACCGTCAATTCGGCAATCGCTTCTTCATAGGCCGCGAGGGAGTTGGCGCGACTGCCGCGCGAGTGCTGGGCCAACCCCAGCGCATAATGGTAACGGGCGCGCAGGCGCTCGAGCCACGGCATGACAGGACGCTAGTGAGCGGCGACCGCGGCCATCAGTTCAGCCGGGATCGGCGTGGGCTGTGGGTCGGGGATGTTGGCCTGAATGCCGACCGCGCGCAGTTTACGGCGGAAGGAGTTGGCGTAGAACTTCTGACGCCAGTCAATGTCCTGGCCGGCTTGCAACATGTAGGCCAGCATGTCCGGCTCGGGGCGCGCGCTCTCATAGAGGCTCGGCAAAATCTGATTGATAAAATTGACGATACGATAGGCGAAGCGGTCGTCCGACTGCACCATGTCGTGCAGGAAGCGCACGCCAAACAGGACGTGGCGCGACTCGTCGCGCGCGACGTCGGTGAAGCCTTTCTGAAAACCGGGGAAGAGATCGAGTTGTTTGTAGTTCTCCAGAATGCGCTTCTGCCCGGCCAGCGCCAGCGCGCCCTCGATGATGAGGTGATAGAGTGTTACGCCATCCACCAGCAGGCCGAGGTCTTCGGGCTGGCGGCGCAGGCCGTTGGCGATGTCCACCAACAGTTCGTCAAAGATGTAGGTGGAGAAGGGGCGGCGGGGCCGATTGACGATTAACTCCTGCATGCCGATGAGTTTGGGGTCGTCGCCCAGCACCTCGCGGAAC
>JACQEC010000352.1 GCA_016200765.1 Chloroflexota bacterium
CTGAAAGATCATCTGCATCCGGCGGCGCAGGCGGCGCAACTCCTCGCCCTTCGTCTGTGTCAACTCGGTGCCATCAAAATTGACCGAGCCGGCAGTGGGGCGATATAACTGCAAAATGGCGCGGCCGGTGGTGGACTTGCCGCAGCCCGACTCCCCCACCAGCCCCAGCGTTTCACCCCGATTAATGGCGAAATTCAGACCGTCCACAGCCTTAATATCGCCGATCTTGCGCTGGATGATAATCCCTTGCGTGATCGGGAAATACATCCTCAATCCCTGCACGTCCAACAGTTTCTCGCCCTTCTTGGCGCTGCCATTCTGCGGGTTATTCTCCATGACGTGGCCTCCCGGTTGTCACATCTACCCAACAAGCAATTTGATGCCGCGGGCCGACCGCCTCCAGCGGCGGGTTTTCCTCCGCGCAGTGCGGGATCGCATAAACACAGCGCGCCCGGAACGGGCAGCCCTTCGGCAGCGCAATCAAGTCAGGCGGCAAGCCTTCAATTGGCGTCAATTTCGCCTTGCGACCTTGATCCAAGCGCGGAATCGAATTCAGCAAACCCAACGTATAGGGATGGCGCGTATTCGCGTAGATTTCTCTGACGGCCGCGCTCTCGACAATGAAGCCGGCGTACATCACGTTCACCCGGTCGGCCAGTCCGGCGACCACTCCCAGATCGTGCGTGATCCAGACGATGCTCATGCCAATGTCGCGCTTCAGCTTCTTGACCAGATCCAGAATCTGCGCCTGAATGGTCACGTCGAGCGCGGTGGTCGGCTCGTCGGCAATCAGCAGCTGCGGGTTGCACGACAGGCCCATGGCGATCATCACGCGCTGTCTCATGCCGCCGGAGAACTGGTGCGGGTAGTCATCAATGCGCTCGGCGGCGGCAGGGATGCCAACCGTGTCCAGCAATTCAATCGAGCGTTTGCGCGCGCGGTCTTTGTCCATGTTCAGGTGCAGTTCCAGTGACTCGCTCACTTGCTGGTTGATGGTCAGCACCGGGTTGAGCGAAGTCATCGGGTCCTGAAAGATCATGGCGATCTTGTTGCCGCGAATCTGGCGCATCTCGTCGTCGCTGATTTTCAGCAGGTCGCGCCCCTGAAAGACGATCTCGCCATCGGTGATCTTGCCGGGCGGAATCGGAATCAGGCGCATCACGGAGAGCTGGCTAACGCTCTTGCCCGACCCGGATTCGCCGACGATGCCCAACGTCTCGCCTTCGTCCACATGAAAGGAGACGCCGTTCACGGCGTTGACCACGCCATCCTGCGTATAAAATTTCGTGGTGAGGTTCTTCACCTCTAACAGTGTCCCCATAAACCTCCTTAAAGATTATTCCGGAATAAATACCGTGAAGGTGCCGCCTGGTAGCACTGCATGAAAGTGTGGTCAGGTACACCAGCGTGCAACCAAGCGTTTAGTTTCGGCCGATGGTCGTCCCGGTTGCTTGGGGGGCGTCCAGCGCTTGGGCGGGACCTGAAACGACAAGAGTTCGTGCACGCTCCAGCGATGGTCAGTAATACCCGCCGCGATGGCCGGCGTGCGCGGGATCCACTGGTGCCCGTTGATGATGCCCGATAGACGCAAGCTCTTATGATACGCACAGAAGTTATAGACGCTGCCGATCAAGTACAGACCGTGTTGCAAACTGACGGTCTGACGAGCCAGCGCACGTCCACGACGAATCAATCCGCTCAAGCGTGAGCGAAAGGTCGCGTTCAAGCGTTCGATGTAGGCGGTGTTGATGGTGGTGGTAGGTTGGGTCTGTTGCAGCATCGCTTCTACCTGAACGGTCGTGCCTTGTACGACTCGGCGCAGCACACCAACGACATGGTGCTGTGCATACTGTTTGACGACCTGCGCTATCAAGATGCCGTCCCACGGACGCCACGCCGGTCGGCCGGGCTTGCCGGTGGGTATCGCTTCACGAAAGACTTGCTGAATCGCGCTGACGTAAGCACGAAAACCATCCGTGCAGAACAACAACGTCCGACAGAGCGCGCAGGCACGCACCTGCTGCACCAGGTGAACAATCAAGGGAAGGTCGTGTTGAGCACTGAGCGCCCCACCCAACCACAAGCGCGTCCGGACTTGCAAGGCACAGGCCAGCCAGACAATGCCGCCTTGCTTCTTCACACGCAACTCGTCGAGTTGTACTTGGCCGAGGTCACGCGGTTGCTGCACCAGGTGCTGATGCACCCGCTCACACTGCTGACCCGCGCGCGCCTGCCAGTTCCGCACCGTGCGTTCATCTAAGTGAAAGGCGATCACAATGGCTTGCAACGGGCAGCCATACGCCAGCAGCGTGATCACGAGTGTGACCAACTCGGCGGGGCTGTGCAACCCATAGAAGGCCGTGCCTTTCCGTTCACTAAATGTCTGGCCGCAGACGCCACAGCGGTAGCGTCGCTGTTTCTGGCTATGGATGCCAATGTTGCCCTGCCCACGTTGTCCGCTTGCCGGACAGTTCAGATTCGGGCAGAATACGTCCTGAGGGTTCATGTGTTCGCACACCTCCATTCGACTTGGCCGTCAAATGGATTGTGTCGATGAACCCTCAATTATTGCAAATCATACCTCCACCACGCTTTTACGGAGTGCTACCCTTTTCCGCGCAACTGTGCGAAAATGGTTTTCCTATGACTGTGATGACCCCCCAGGCGGTTGAGGGGCTGGCGCGCACGCTGGCGCGCGCGTCGGCCGAGGGCCTGCGCGTTTCGCCGCGCGGCGGCAACACCACGACCGAGAAGTTCATCCCGCCGTTCGACGTTGACCTGAACATTGACCTGACGCGGCTC
>JACQEC010000358.1 GCA_016200765.1 Chloroflexota bacterium
CCCGATTGAGCTGGGCCAGATTCTGGCCCTCCACATAATCCATCGTGAAATAGTGCTGGCCTTCGTGCTCGCCGATTTCGTGGATGGGCACAATGTTCGGGTGCTGAAGATTCGCCGCCGCTTCGGCTTCGGCGCTGAACCGGCGCACGTCCGCTTCCGTAGCCAGTTGCCCGGCGAGAATCATTTTCATCGCCACGACCCGGTTCAGGCTCAACTGGCGCGCCTTGTAAATGACGCCCATGCCGCCGCGAGCGATTTCCTCCAGCAATTCGTAGTCGCCGAAGTAGCGAACTCGCCGATTTGCGATTTCCGATTTGCGATTTCCGATTGGGGAAGAAGAGCCGGACGAGAGTTGCGGTTTGGCCACTGGATCGATCACGGTTTTCGCAACTGATGACTGATCACTGAGGACTGACGCACTGGTGGCCAGTCCTTGCTTCAGCAGGCATTTCGGACAGAGGCCTTGGGGTGAATCGGTGGTCAGCGCTGTCCCACAATCCTTGCAAACTTTCGTTTCGGTTTCCATAGGCCCATTTCTTTTTAGGGTCATCTGGAAGTCGAGTGGGTAGTTTTTGGTGCTGGAAGTGAGTTGCAACCTTGTTTGACGGCCCTGATCTGACTT
The DNA here is from genome assembly GCA_016200765.1 of Chloroflexota bacterium. GTDB lineage: Bacteria > Chloroflexota > Anaerolineae > JACRMK01 > JACRMK01 > JACQEC01. Next base: position 623 of record JACQEC010000358.1, read on the forward strand.
TTGAGTGATGGCAAAACTTGTTTCAATTTGTGCATGGTAAGAATGCAACGACGACAGTTGCGCGATGCGTATCGGTTTCCGGGATTTGTGCCAGAGAACACGGTGCGAGGAATCTTCGGTGACCCTAAGGCGCGAGTGGTGGTCCTGCGTCGTCGCCGAAAAAAACAGCTTGCGGTGTGTGTGGCCGGGGGTCGCGTCGTTACTACGACAAGCGGCTGCGACAGGTGCGGGATTTGTCGTGCGGAGACACCCGCGTTTATCTGGAACTGGAGGTGCGCCGGGTGGACTGCCCGCACTGTGGGGGTGTGAAACGAGAGGGCTTGGAATGGCTGGCCGACAATCCGCTTTACACCAAACGCTTTGCTTTTCTGGTCGGGCGGCGCTGTCGGACGGCCACGATCAAGGACGTAGCGCGCGAGTTGCGCTTGGATTGGGAGACGGTCAAGGAATTGGAGAAGCAGTATATGCGGGAACAATTGCGGCGAGTGGGAACTCCCGCTCCCGAAGTGATTGGGATCGACGAGATCTCGATCCGCAAAGGGCACAGTTATCGGATCGTGGTCAGCGACCTGCTGCGCCGTCGTCCGATCTGGTTTGGCGGGCAGGGACGAGCCGAGGAGGACTTGGATCAGTTCTACGCCTGGCTGAAGCCCAAGAAGTGTCGGCGGATTCGGCTGGCCGTGATGGATATGTGGAAACCGTTCGGCAATTCGACGCGGCGGAGGGCTCCGGGTGCCGCCATTCTGTTCGACAAGTTTCACATTATGCGGCATCTGGGCGAAGCGTTGGATCGAGTGCGCAAGAGCGAGTATGCCCGGTTGAGCGGTTCGCAGCGTCTGTTCTTCAAGGGGCAGAAGTATGCGCTGTTGTCGCATCAAGAGAACCTAACGCTGGATGGTCGGCGGGCGTTGCGGGAGTTGTTGCGAATGAACCGACGGCTGAACGTCGCCTACCTTCTCAAGGAGTCTTTTGGCCAGTTGTGGGACTATCAGCGCGAAGCGTGGGCACGGAAGTTTTTCGAGAACTGGAAGGCCGCCCTGAAATGGCAGAGGCTCAAGCCGTATCAGAAGTTCGCGGAAATGATCGAGACTCATTGGGATGGCATCGCTGCCTATTGCCAACCGGAGAACAAGGTGTCGCTCGGGTTTGTCGAAGGACTCAACAACAAGATCCGGGTGATCCAACGGCGTGCGTACGGGCTGCGCGACGAAGAATACCTGCGGCTAAAGGTGCTGACCTGCATGCTGCCCGAGATATGAGTCAGGCGCGGGGCGCAGTGGCCACGACTCTCCCCCTTCCCCTGAGAGTCGTGGCCACTGCCCCATCGCCCCGCGCGGGAAGGACCCCACCTCCTTGGCGCCATTGGGTGACGTTTCTTAGCGGTTTCCCCATGGAATCGTGCAGAGCTTCTGCTGAAAAACACCAAAAACTACCCACTCGATTTCCAGAAGAAGCTGTAAAGATAACCGTCCGGCCCAAACACGATGCGCCCGCTGTTGTGATTCCAATCTGGCTCGTCAATTTCGAGGAGGACACGTTCCGAGTCGGCCATCGCGATTGCCGAATCGCGGTCCGACACGCGGAATTCGCAAAGACGCATGGTGTGGTCCCAGTCCTGAGGCGCGCTGGCTCGCAAAGGAGCGCTATAGATGAGGTAAAACTTGTGGTTCCTTGTGAACTGTGGGTGGAGCGCCAACCCCAAAATGCCGCGCTCGTCCATGCCTGGGTGCAGTGCGACGATACGGCTGTGAATATCGAGGAACGGTTTCGCCTGTCGTTGGCCGTCCCGATTCAGCACGTACACGAACCCGGCCTGGTCCGCGACCAGCAACCGGCCCGAACGGTCATCCAGCGACGTGAGAACGATTGGCGCCGTCAACCCTTCGGCCAAGAGCTTCAAGCCAATTTTCCGTTCTTCGAGCTGATTGAGCGCGGCCACTTTCGTGAGCGAATCCACCGGACGTCTGCCAGCCCAAGCGATTCCTCGCAGCAAAAGG
>JACQEC010000010.1 GCA_016200765.1 Chloroflexota bacterium
AACCTCGCGCCCCAGAATGTCACTCAGGTTCGGCGCGCGTTGGATCGGGGCTTCGCACGCCTCCGTCGTCGCCCTGATCTCATTCTCAGCTTCATTCACCATGCCGGTCTGTCCCTTAACCACCTTACCTGAAGGTCAATAAAATTCACACAGGCGAATTCATGGCGAAAAAGACACGGATGATCATTGTGGGCGCGGGGGGGATGGCGCGGCATCATCTGCGGCAACTTCTGTTGCAGAGCGATACGACAAAGGTAGCGGCTATCTGCGAGCCAGACGGCACGGCGTACCAATTGGCGGCAAAGTTGTTCAAGGATGCCGGAATGCGCCCGCCGCCGAACCAGCCCGACCTGGAGAAGCTGTTGAGCGAGCGCGAAGGTGAGGTGGATGCCGCGTTTATTATCACGCCCCACGCTTATCATCATGCGCAAGCCAGCATGTGCCTTGAGGCAGGGCTTGACGTTTTGCTCGAAAAACCGATGGTGATGAACGCAGAGGAGGCGCGCTCGCTGATTCGCACGCGCGACCGCACGGGGCGGTTGCTGACCGTGGCGTTTCAGTCGAGCCTTAGCCCCTACGCGGCGCGCGCGCTGGAGATGGTGCGCTCGGGCGCGACGGGCGCGATGGTGGCGATTCACGCTAACGTCTGGCAGAATTGGCGGTGGTCGTGCGGCTGGCGAACGAGGACTTCGACGAGGTGGCGGCCTGGATGGATAACCGCGGCGCGCCGGTGGACATCATCACGACGGCAATGGGCCGCTTGAAATCCGGCCTGATGGTGACGATTGGCGCGTGCGGTGAGGCGGTGGCGCTGGCCGCCGATGTAAAGGTTTTTGGCGAGAAGGCGACGTTGCAGACCGACATCTGGGGCGCGTGGCTGCGCGTGCAACGCAAGGGAAGCCGGCGGTTCGTGCCGGTGCGCCTGCCGCCGTCGCTGGGGGTCTGGCAACAGTTTCTGGCCGTGCGCTCCGGCGCCATCGAGAACCCGTCGCCGCCCGAGCTGGGACTGCGGCTGGCGAAGTTGTGGGACGCCATCAAGTTGAGCGCGGAGCAGGGCGGCAGGCCGGTGAAGGTGTGAGGAATTTTGGATTTCTGATTTTAGATTTTTGATTGCAACCCGCAATCTAAAATCAAAAATCAAGAATCAAAAATTGAAACGAGGGAAGCGATGGCCGACTTACCGGAATGGAAGGCGCGGCTTGACGGATACCGTCTAGGCTCGCTGAAGAGCCTGTTCGGTGTGCCGAAGCCCGTGATCGGCGTGGTGCATCTGTGGCCGCTGCCCGGATCGCCGGGCTACTGCGGCTACGGCGTGGAGGCGATTGTCGAGCACGGCTTGCGTGACGCCGACGCGCTGGTGCAGGGCGGTGTGGACGGGCTGATCGTGGAGAACATGTGGGATCAGCCGTACCACAGCGGCGCGGCCGACATGCAGATTGAATCGCTGGCCGCCCATGCCGTGGCCGCGCGCGCGGTGGTTCAGGCGGTGAAGATTCCGGTGGGCATCAACGTGGTGCATAATGGCGGGGTTAATGTGCTGGCGATTGCGCTTGCGGCGGGCGCAACGTTCATGCGCATTTGCCTGCTGACCGGCGCGGCCATCTGGGATACGGGCGACATTGACGAAGGCAGTGCGCCCGCCTTACTGCGCCGCCGCAAAGACTTGCAGGCGGAGCCGATCAAAATCTTCGCCGATGTGGACAAGAAACATTCGGTGCGGTTAGGGCCCATTGATCTGGAAACCCATATTGAATGGACGGAGTATTATGGCGCGGATGCGCTGATTGTGTCGGGCCGCATGACGGGCAACGCGCCCGACGTGGACAAGGTGCGCCGGGCGCGCGCGCTGGCGCACCGGCCCATCTTGATTGGCAGTGGCGCGACGGCGCAGAACATTCGTCAACTCTTCCAGCACGCCGACGGCGTGATTGTCGGCTCGACGTTGAAATATGATGGCGTGCCGGAGAAGGCTGTGGATGTGGAGCGCGTCAAACAGTTTATGGAGGCCGCGAGAGCACATGATTGATGGCGTGGTCATCAAAGAGCTGAAAACCTATCCCGACGAGCGCGGCTTCTTTCGCGAAATTATCCGCGCAACGGACGACTTCTTCGCGGAGGGCTTCGCGCAGTGGTCGCAGTCGAAGATGTTCCGCGATGTGATCAAGGCGTGGCATATCCACCAACAGCAAGTGGACTGGTGGTACGTGCCAATGGGCTGTATCAAGACGGTGCTGCACGACCTGCGGCCGGAGTCGCCGACGTACCGGCAGACACAGGAAATTCTCATGGGCGAAGACTTTGGCGAGAAGGTGGTCAAGATTCCGCCGGGCGTGGCGCACGGCTGTCGGGTCTTGAGCGGCGAGGCCTACCTGTTCTATATCACCTCCAAGACCTATAACCCACAGGACGAAGGACGGATTCCTCACGATGATCCCGCGATTGGCTACGATTGGCTGAAGCGTGTGGCGATCACCTGAGGAATTTTTGATTTCTGATTTTGGATTGCTGGTTGAACTCCATTGTCTGAAGTTCGGCGTCAAAATTGAAACGGCAAGGGTCTCGCTCCGAGCGGTGCGAAGATTACGGTTGGCATGAATTCATCCAGTATTCGTAATTTCGTTATTACAGCACATATAGACCACGGCAAGTCCACGTTGTCGGATCGGCTGTTGGAACGCACGGGCACGATTGCGCAGCGCGATATGTCCGAGCAACTGCTCGATTCGATGGACCTCGAGCGCGAGAAGGGCATCACGATCAAAGCCAAGGCCGTGCGCATGGCCTATCAGGCCAAAGACGGGCAGGTCTATGAGTTCAACCTGATTGACACGCCGGGGCACGTGGATTTTGGCTACGAGGTGTCGCGCGCGCTGGCCGCGTGCGAGGGCGCGATACTGGTGGTGGACGCGACGCAGGGCATCGAGGCGCAGACGCTGGCGAATTTGTATCTGGCGCTTGAGCACAACCTGACGATTATTCCGGTCATCAACAAGATAGACCTGCCGTCCGCGCGCGCCGACGCCACCGCAGAGGAATTGGAGCGCCTGTTGAGCGTTCCGGCAGACGAAATCCTGCGGGTGTCGGCCAAGGAAGGCATCGGCATTGACGAACTGCTGGAGGCGATTGTCGAACGCGTCCCGCCGCCTTCAGCCGACCCGACCAAGCCCCTGCGCGCGCTGATCTTTGATTCCCACTACGACACCTATAAGGGCGTTGTCGCGTATGCGCGCATCATGGACGGGCGCGTGACGACCGGGCAACCGCTTTTGCAGATGGCGCACAGCCGCCGGATTGAGGCGCTGGAAGTCGGCACTTTTGCGCCCAAGATGACGCCCACGCAGGAATTACAGGCGGGCGAAGTGGGCTATATTGCGACGGGCTTGAAAGACGTGAAGGAGGTCGCCGTCGGCGATACCATCACGAGCGCGGACAACCCGGCTCAAGAGGCGCTGCCGGGCTATCGCCCCGCCAAGCCGATGGTGTTCGCCGGTCTGTATCCGACCAACGGCGTGGACTATCACCTACTGCGCGACGCGCTGGATAAACTGCGCCTGAACGATGCGTCGCTGGTCTATGAGCCGGAGTCGTCGGCGGCGCTCGGCTTCGGTTTCCGCTGTGGTTTCCTCGGACTGTTGCACATGGAAATCGTGCAGGAACGGCTCGAGCGCGAATATGATCTCGATCTGATCACGACCGCGCCGAGCGTGGAGTATCAGGTGCTGACGAAGAGCGGCGAGATCGTCATCGTGGACAACCCGGCAAAGTTGCCCGACCCTGACCAGATTGAGGAAATTCAGGAGCCGTGGATGCACATCAGCATCTACGCGCCCAAGGAGTACATTGGAACGATCATGGATTTAGTGACGACACGGCGCGGCGAGTTTGAGAAGATGGATTTTCTGGACGCCGCCCGTGTGCTGCTCGTCTACCGCCTGCCGCTGGGGGATTTGATTATTGATTTCTACGACCAATTGAAATCGCGCACGCGCGGCTATGCGTCGCTAGACTACACGATGGACACGTACCGGGCGGGGCAACTGGTGAAGTTGGATGTGCTGGTCAATGAAGAGCCGGTGGACGCGCTGTCGCTGATTGTGCACGAGGATTCGGCCTACAGCAAGGGCGATGCGCTGACCCGCAAGTTGAAGGATGTGATTCCGCGACAACTCTTTCCGGTGCCCCTGCAAGCGGCGGTGGGCAATCGCGTGATCGCGCGCCAGACGGTGAAGGCGCTGCGAAAGAACGTGCTGGCGAAGTGCTATGGGGGCGATATCACGCGGAAGAGAAAGTTGCTGGAGAAGCAGAAGGCCGGCAAGAAGCGCATGAAGATGATCGGCAATGTCGAACTGCCGCAGGATGCGTTTATGGCGGTGCTCCGGCTGTCGGAGGAGTGACGGAATCCAGCGGAAAAGGCTTGACAAGTTCGGAATTAGCGGTAGAATACCGACTAATCTACACTGTCTTCCAGGAAGTGCTTTTTGCGAGCGATGGAACTTGCCAGGCTAGACGTGACAATCGCCAGTTCTGGATATACTGCTGTTGCCCGCGCCTTGGGGCACTCCGCGCCGGTTGGCGCTGACACATAATCCACGCGAGACGCGCACATGGTGCCGCGTCTCGTTTTTGTTTAAGCGGTCACCTGATCTCATCTCGAGAAGAGGAGGGGCATTATGGGGATTTCTCGCAGGAAGTTCCTGAAGTTAAGCGGCAGCGCCCTGGCCGGCGCCGCCGTGGCCGATGCCGCAGGACTCGGCCTGAACGTTAGCCCGGCTTACGCACACGGCGCGGCGGCCGGTATCAAGCAAGGCAGGCAGGTGCCTTCCATCTGCCCGTATTGCGCGGTCGGCTGTGGACAGATCGTGACGGTGGACGAGGCGTCGGGCAAGATTGTTGACATTCAGGGCAACTACGACAGCCCGATCAGCGCCGGCACACTGTGCCCGAAGGGCGCGGCGAGCTACCAGTTGGTCGTGAACCCCCTGCGCGAGACGAAGGTCAAATATCGCGCGGCGGGCAGTGACCACTGGGAAGAGAAACCGCTGGACTGGGCGATGGATCGGATCGCGCAGTTATTCAAGGCGACGCGCGACGCGAACTTCAACGAATTACAGCAAGTGCCCGATGGCACGGGAAATACTTTCACGAGGCGCGTGATGAACACCTATGCCATCGCTTCGCTGGGCGGCGCGACGATGGATAACGAGTGGAACTACATCCACCAGAAGTTGATGCACGCCTGCGGGGTGGTCTTTCTCGAAAACCAGGCGCGTATCTGACACAGCGCCACGGTCCCCGGTCTGGGGGTCACATACGGGCGCGGTGGTTCCACGACGTTTGCGCGCGACATGCAGAACGCCGACGCGATCGTGATTATGGGCAGCAACATGGCGGAGTGTCACCCGGTGGCGTTTCGCTGGCCGATGAAGGCGAAGGAAAAGGGCGCCAAGATCATCCACGTCGATCCGCGCTTCACACCAACGCGGCGACGTTGATCAACGCCGGTTTCAAAGACACGGAAGACCTCGACGGTCTCTTCTCCGGCTACAACGCCGAGACCAAGGCGTACAGCACCGCGACGTGGGGCTACCAGCGCGGCGATGCGCCGAAGCCGGACGGCAAGACGGACACCTTCACCGACGCCTTGCGGCAGGTCGTGCCGGGCCGCCCGAAGGAAGATAAGTCGCTGAAAGACCCACAGACGGTCTTCCAGATTCTGAAGCGGCACTACTCGCGCTACACACCAGAGATGGTAGAGCGCGTGTGCGGCTGTCCGAAGGAAACGTTCCTCAAGGTGGCGCAGACGCTGGCCGATAATTCCAACGAAGAGCGCACCTCGGCCTTCGTGTATGCGGTCGGCTGGACACAGCACACGGTGGGCGTGCAGATTATCCGCGCCGCGGCGATGCTGCAACTGTTGCTCGGCAATGTGGGAAGGCCGGGCGGCGGCATTCTGGCCCTGCGCGGGCACGCCACGATTCAGGGCAGCACCGACATTGCCACGCTCTACCACTCACTGCCGGGCTACCTGAACATGCCCGATGGGCGCAAGAAACACGACACGCTGAAAGATTTCATCCTCACCGAAGCCGGCGGGGTCAACACCTCGTATTGGTCGAACTATCCCAAGTTTGCCGTCAGTTATTTCAAGGCGCAGTTCGGCGATGCCGCCACGAAAGACAACGACTACGGCTACGCGTACCACCCGAAGATAACGGGCGACCACTCGCACATGCCGATGTTCGTCGAGATGAACAAGGGCACCATCAAGGGCTTCCTGGTTATGGGCCAGAATCCGGGGGTGGGCGGGCAGAACGCGCGCTTCCAGCGCAAGGCGCTGGCCCGATTGGATTGGATGGTGGTGCGCGACTCGTTTATGACCGAGACGGCTGAATTCTGGAAGTCGTCGCCTGAAGTCAAAAACGGCGAATTGAAGCAAGCCGATATCAAGACGGAAATCTTCTTCCTGCCATCGGCGGCGCTGGCCGAGATGGAAGGTTCATTCACCAACACCCAGCGGTTGATCCAGTGGCACGAGAAGGCGGCTGACCCGCCCGACGACGCGCGCTCGGATTCATGGTTTACCTACAACCTCGGCAAGCGATTGCGGGCCCTGTATAAGGACAGCGCGAATGACCGCGACTGGGCGATCAAGAATCTGCTGTTTAACTATGACCCGTCCCCCGACGAGGTCAAGAATTGGCGCATCAAAGATGAACCCTCGGCGGTGAAACTCCTCAAAGAGATCAACGGCTATGAGTGGCCGACAAAGAAGCAGTTGACCACCTTTGCCAATCTCAAAGAGGATGGCACGACGGCCTGCGCGGCGTGGATTTACACCGGCGTCTTCCCCGACGACACCAAGAACGTCGCGGCCGCGCGCAAGGGCGATGATTGGGTCAGCCCGGGTTGGGGCTTTGCGTGGCCGGCGAATCGCCACCTGATGTATAACCGGGCGTCGGCGCGGCCCGATGGGCGGCCATGGTCGGAACGCAAGAAGTACGTCTATTGGGACCCGGACGCTGATTCGGGCGCCAAAGATGCCAGCGGCAATACCATTCTGGGCAAATGGGTCAGCCCGGCGGGCGAGGTGCCGGACTTTGTGGTGACCAAGGCGCCGTTTACGCACGGCAAAGACGGAGCGCTGGGATTGGACTGGCAGGCCGGAACCGACCCGTTCATCATGCGCGCCGACGGGAAGGGCTGGTTGTTCGCGCCAGCGGGCCTGGTGGACGGACCGATCCCGACGAGCCCTACGAGTCGCCCGTCAATAATATCGTCTATAAGCAACAGAGCAATCCGGTGACGAAAATCTGGGCGGTGAACGGCAATGAATATCACAAGGTGGCCGACCCGGACTATCCCATCGTCATTTCTACCTACCGGCTCACGGAGCATCACCTGTCCGGCACGATGAGCCGCTGGCTGCCGTGGCTGGCCGAGCTGATGCCGGAACTATTCTGCGAGATCAGCCCGGAGTTGGCGGCGGAGAAAGGTATCAAGAACGCCGACTACGTCATCATCAGCACCAAGCGCGGCGAGATTGAAGCGCGGGCGCTCGTGACCAAGCGCATGAGGCCGTTCAAGATTGACGGCAAGACCGTGCACGAAATCGGCCTGCCGTGGCACTGGGGTTGGCAGGGAATCGCCAAGGGTGACGTGGTCAACAACTTGAGCGCGCTGGTGGGTGACCCGAACGTCAGCATCCACGAGGCCAAGGTCTTCACGGGCAACATCAAGGCCGGCCGCAAGGGAGGTGTGTAATGGGCGCGAAAGGCATGTTCGTTGACACCTCCATCTGCACAGGCTGTAAAGCGTGTCAGGTGGCGTGCAAGGAGTGGAACGGGCTGGATGGCGCGAAGCCGCATTTCACCGGCGACTCTTACGACAACACGGCCACCCTGTCGGCGCTCAACTGGCGGCACGTGCGCTTCATCGAGCAGTTCAGCGATGACCGCAGTCAGGGCCGCTGGCTGTTTATGAGCGATTCGTGCAAGCATTGCAGTCAGGCCGGCTGCATGGAGGCGTGTCCGGTCAACGCGATCATCCGGCGCGAGGACACGGGCAATGTGTTCATCAAGCAGGAGACTTGCATCGGGTGCCGCTACTGCGTGGCGGCGTGCCCGTTTGGCGTCATCAGCTACAGCGAGATCACGAAGACGGTTCACAAGTGTACGCTCTGCGATGACCGCATCCATGCCGGCCTTGAAACCGCGTGCGCCAAGGCGTGCCCGACGGACTCGATCACGTTTGGCGACGTGGACGAATTGAGAGTCGCGGCGAATAAGCGGCTGGCGACTCTGAAGGGGCTGGGGCAGAATCAGGCCAACCTGTACGGCGCTGACCCGAACGGCGACCTGAACGGCTTGAACGTGTTCTACCTGCTGATGGACAAGCCTTCGGTCTATGGACAGCCGGACAAGCCGGAACTGCCGCAGAAGCGACTGCCAACCTCAACGGGCTTCACCGTGCTCGCCGCGGCGGTGACGGGTCTGGCCGCGCTGGTCAACTTCCGCAGTCGTGGCGCCCCTCGGCAGGCTCAGGGCGCCGCAAAGGAGATGGCAAAGTGAAACCCGAATTCGATTGGGGAACGCTGGTCATCTGGTACTTCTTCCTGGGCGGCGTGGCTGGCGGGGCCTACCTCACGGCAACACTGGCCGAGTTGTTTGGCGAGCCGGGGGATCGGGAGATGGCGAAGGTCGGCTACACTATTGCCTTCCCGCTGGTGCTGGTTTGCGCAGTGCTGTTGATCGCGGACCTCGGCCATCCGGAGCGATTCTGGGAGTTGTTGTTCACGACCGCGCCGGTCGGGCTGATGTTCAAGGCGCAATCGCCGATCCAGATTGGCGGCTACGCGCTGTTGGGCTTCGGCCTGTTCAGCTTCCTGTCCCTGTTGGATGTGTGGGTGGAGGAAGGGCGGCTGAAGTTTGCGCCCTTGCGCGGGTTCTACAATGCGGTGCCGCGCAAGTTATACGCAGGGCTGGGCGCGCTGTTCGGCTTCTTCCTCGCCGGCTACACCGGCGTGCTGTTGAATACGACGGCGCAGGCGGCGTGGGCCGAAAGCCCGTTCATCGGCGCGCTGTTTGTGGCCTCGGCGGCCTCGACGGGCGCGGCGGCGATTGCGCTGGTGATGGCGCTGCGGCGGCGGCCGGAGGCGGACACCGCCGCCACGCGCCTGACCCGCATGGATAATGCGGCGATTGTGATTGAAGTGGTGATTGTGCTGTTAGTGCTGGCCACGGGCACGACGTTGGCGAGCGGCCTGTTGAGCGGCGCCTTTGCGCTGTGGTTCTGGGCGTTTGTGGCTACTGGTATCATCGTGCCGCTGGTCTTGCAGATGCGCGCCAGCCTCGGTGGCGCGCACCTGCCGGCGAACCTGATTGTGCTGGCGTCGGCGCTGGTGCTCATCGGCGGCTTGATCATACGCTACGCGATCGTCATGGTGGCGCAAACCTAATGTTCATGTCTATACGACAGAAACGCTCGGTACGACAAGGCTATTTCACGTCTCGCACATGAACATTATTTATTGAAAACTCAATAGAACCTAGCGTAGTCGAAACCAGGCAAGGAGGAGTCATGTTACAGCGCCTGCGAGATTTTGGCCAAGGGCCGATACTGGCTGTCGTGGCCGTTATCATTCTCGCGACAGTAACATTCAGTGTTTTCAAAGCTTCAAGGCCACTTCAGACCAACTCTGAAGAAGCTTCAGCACAGGCCCAGAGCGCAACGACGCCTACGGCCGTCCCAACCAAGCCACCTGTACCCACTCGCACTCCATTGCCGACGATCCCGCCGGACCCAACCTCCACACCTAGATCTCTGGTCAGCCCCACGCCCTTGCCGACTGCCTTACCCCCAATTGTAACGAGTTGGGTGCCATACCAAAGCAGTTCTGGCCTTTCCCTTTCTTATCCTGCCGGCTGGGATATTCTAGAATCGA
>JACQEC010000366.1 GCA_016200765.1 Chloroflexota bacterium
CACTGGAGGACGAATCCTACAATGCCCTGCCGGCGCCGGTCTACGTTCGCGGCCTCCTGCGCACATTGGCGCGCCACCTGCGCCTTAACGCCGATGAACTGGTCGGGTTGTATCAGGCGACCCTCACCCCCGACCCCTCTCCCAAGTATGGGCGATCGGAACTTCTCGCCGCGAAAGCGGGGGAGATCCGCCGCGCCGGGCCAACGGCGGATCAGTTGGCCAGCCTGCTGGTTGTGATGGCGCTGGTGGCGGTCGTCGCGTGGGGGACAACCCAGGACTCTAGGTCAGCCGCGCCGCCGGTGACTGCGGTCGCCAGCCCGACGGCCACCGCGGCACCCACGCCGGAGCCTGCTGCACCGGCGCCCGCTACGGCGCTGCCTACGACGCCGACACCGCTCTCGACCGCGTCCCCCACCGCCACGGCGCCCGCGCGCACACCGGCCGCCTTAGAGGTGCGGGTTGAGATCACGAGCCTCACCTGGATGCAAGTTGAGGTGGATGCCCGGCCAACCTTTCAAGGCTTCCTCCAAGCCGGCACCGACAAAGTTTTCACCGCCCAGAGCCGAGTAACCATGCGAGCCGGCAATGGCGGCGGCGTGACGGTGTTTCTCAACGGCCAGTCGCAGGGCGTGCTGGGCAAAGAGGGCAGTGTGGAGGATCGGCAGTGGGTGTGGGGCGATCAGGGCGCGGTCATTACGACCACGCCCGTCTGGACGAGCCCGCCCGCCACGGCAACTCCGGCGGCAACGGGCGGTTAGCCCCGCGGAGTAACCTCAGCGCAAGTCCTCTTGACACACTCTTCTCAAGAGATTAAAATTCAGTAAAGTATGACTGTATGACTTAAGGAGTATTGGTGATGCCACCCCTCAAAAGGTTGTCCGTGGTGCAGGAAAAAGGCCAAGTCACCATCCCGACCGAGATCCGCAAGAAGCTGGGCTTGAAGAAAGGCGACCGGGTGAGCTTCGTGGAAACTGACCGGGGCGTGCTCATTTCCCCGCAGGAAGTGGTGGCGCTGGATGCGCTGGAGAAGATCGGCCAGCTCCTGAAGGAGAACGGGCTGACGCTCGAAGAGCTCATGGCGTCGGGTCGAGAGACGCGCGGCCAACTCATCAAGGAGAAGTACGACGAGAAGTACGACCTCGCTGAAGACGAATGAGTTGAGCCATACCTGCCGAACTGGATTGGCCTCTTGAAACCCCTGCCTTTGACAATGTAACGCAACGTGTTACAATAGCGAGGAGCGATGATCACCATCCGCCGCCTCGTCTGGGATGACTGGAACGTCGCGCACATCGCGCGCCATCAGGTCGTGCCTGCGGAGGTCGAGCAGGTCTGCCACGGCGACCATCTCGTGCGCGAGACGCACCACACGCGCCTGATGCTGATCGGCCCGACACGGCGCGGGCGGATGCTAGTCATCATCTTGGCGCCGGAAGCCGACGACCAGTATTACGTGGTAACCGCTCGGCCTGCGGACCGCCGCGAGCGACGGCTTTACGAGCAAGAGCAAAGGGGTGAGTGACGATGACCGAACACAAGGAGCGCGAGAAGTCTACCCGACGAGCCAAGCGCGCGGTGCCGAGTTTCGCCAACCGCGAAGACGAGGCGCGCTACTGGGACACGCACAGCCTGGCGGATCACTGGGATGAGGCCAAGCCGGTGCGCGTGCGCTTCGCCCGGAACCTGTCGCAGGGCATCACCGTGCGGCTTGACCCGGAGACGTTAGAGGCCCTGCGCCGGCGCGCCCACCAGCAAGGGATCGGGCCGACGACGCTGGCGCGCATGTGGATACTTGAGCATCTGCATAAGACATAGAAAGAATGGTATGCGCTTTTACTTGCTGACATTAGGTTGCCCCAAAAACGTGGCCGACTCCGAAGGGATGTCGGTGGTGATGAAACAGAGCGGCTACCGCCAGACCAGCGACCCCGACAAGGCCGATGTGCTGATTGTCAACACCTGCGGTTTCCTGCAGGTGGCGCGGGAGGAGTCCGAGAGCGCCCTGCGCGATCTGGCCGCCGGCAAGCGGCCCGGACAAATCCTCGTCGCGGCGGGCTGTCTGCCACAGCGCTATGGCGCGGCGGTCATGGGCAACACGCCGGGCATTGATGGCATCATCGGCACCCGGCAGTGGACGAACATCGCGCGTTTCGCCAACACCTTGCGCGCGCGGCGCGTCAGCGCGCAAGACCGCGTGCGCCTCGGCGGCCTGACCGGCGATGACGACGCGCTGGTGGCGACGGTGGCGCGCGGCCCTTCGGCAGGCTCCGGACACGGCCCGCGCGCCGTCAAGCCGACGCCCTCGGCCTATCTCAAGATTGGCGACGGCTGTTCCGCGCCCTGCACCTTCTGCACCATCCCATCGTTCAAGGGCTTGCAGAAAAGCAAGCCCGCCGCGCAGGTCATCGCCGAGGCCAGAGACCTGGTGGCGCGCGGCACGCGTGAGATCGTGCTGGTGGCGCAGGACAGCACCGCCTACGGGCGCGACTGGGGCGCGAAAGATGCTCTGCCGGAGTTAATCGAGGCGGTGCTGGAGGCCGCGCCCGATCTGAATTGGCTAAGGCTGATGTACGCCTACCCCGGCCACGTCTCGCCGCGGCTGGCCGAGACGATGGCGCGGCAGACGCAGGTCGTGCACTATCTGGATGTGCCTCTGCAACACGGCGCGGCCGGCGTGCTGCGGCGCATGAAGCGCCCCTCGCCGGAGGTGGCGCGGCGCATGATCGAGAGCCTGCGCGCCGCGATGCCCGACATCGCCATCCGCTCGACGTTCATCGTCGGCTACCCCGGCGAAACGGAGACCGAGTTTCAAGAACTGCTGGACTTCCTGAGCGACGCGCAGTTAGACCGCGTGGGCGCGTTCACCTTCTCGCCGGAGCCGGGCACGCCCGCCGCCGAGCAGGCCGATCAACTGCCGCAGGAGATCAAAGCCGAGCGCTACGCGCGGCTGATGGAGCACCAGCGCGAGATTTCGCTGGCGAAGAACCGCGCGCTGGTCGGGCGCGAAATGGACGTGCTGATTGAGGGCGCGAACGGCGGCATCAGCGTGGGCCGCTCCTACCGCGACGCGCCGGAGGTGGACGGCGTGGTGCTGGTGCAACAGTCGTTGCGCGCGGGCGCGATGGCGCGGGCGCGAGTCACCGGCGCGATGGAGTACGATTTGATCGCCGAGATAAAGGCGCAGGTCAAAACCGGCGAAGGGCTGTTACAGATTGCCGAACCGGCCATCTGAAATCTGAAATGACCAGAGGGGGAACGATGACCAATAGGGTTGCAGAAGTCTCACAGTTGCGCGGGCAAATGCTAAAGGCGTCGCAGGCGATTGTGCGGGCGGGCGCGATCTCGCGCTCCGGCCACGGCAACATGAGCATCCGCGTGCCGGGCACGGATACGATGCTGCTCACGTCCGTCTCCAACCTCGACGGCTTGACCGCCGACGCTCTGCCGCTCGTATCGTTCGACGGCAAGGTGCTGGACGGCCACCTGGAGGCCACGTCGGCGGAGATCGTCGGCATGCACGGCGTGGTCTACGAGCGCAACGCGCAGATGGGCGCGGTCGTTCACACCCACGCGCCCTACGCCACCTCGTTCGCCGTCGCCAACCAGCCGATTGAGTGCTGGTATGAGGGGCTGGCGCGCTTTGACCTGACGGAAGCCATTCCCGTCGCGAAGTACGGGCCGCGCGGCTCGCGGGAGTCCATCAGCAACATCGCCGACGTGATGACCGAGCGCTCGCGCGCGGTGCTCCTGCAGAACCACGGCGTCCTCTCGTTTGAGTGCGACATCATGGGCGCGGTGCGCGTGCTGATCCTGCTGGAAGAGGCCGCCGAACTCGGCATCCGCGCGCGCACGATTGGCGAGCCGACGTTGATCCCGCTGGACATGGCCGCCTACGCCCGCCAGCGCGCGGCAGAGTTCGCGGCACAGGGGACGATGCGGGCCGACGGCCACGGATAGCGCTAGATTCTTGCCGTCTAAGGCTTTGCCCGTTTCCGCCGGTGACTCCCGGCCGGGGCGTTCATCCTGACCAACTCCACCCCGGCCTGCGTGAGGAACTCCTGCGCGATCGGGTCGAGGTAGGCTTGCGTATAGACCACGCGCACGATGCCGGCGTTGATGAGCATCTTGGCGCAGGTCAGGCAAGGCTGGTGGGTGACGTAGATCGTGCCGCCCGCGACGGAGATGCCGTGCCGCGCGGATTGCAGCAGGGCGTTCTGCTCGGCGTGCAGCGCGCGCACGCAGTGGTTGTCCACGACCAAACAACCGGTTTCTGCGCAATGCGGCAAGCCGCTCGGCGCGCCGTTGTAGCCGGTGGTCAGGATGCGCTTGTCCTTGACGATCACCGCGCCGACCGAGGCGCGCGGGCAGGTCGCCCGCTGGGCAACCTCGGCGGTGATGCGCATGAAGTATTCGTCCCAACTCGGTCTGTTCATCGGCGCCGGCTCGCGTCCTACGCCGTTCCGAACTGCCGGTCGCCGGCGTCGCCCAGACCGGGCACGATGTAGCCGATGTCGTTCAGGTGGTCGTCCACCACGGCGAGGTGAATCGGCACATCGGGGTGCGCCGCTTGCAGGCGCTTGACGCCTTCGGGCGCGGCGATCAAGCCCACGAACTTGATGCGCTCGGCGCCCCACTTCTTGAGGATGTCCACCGTCGCCACCGCGCTCCCGCCCGTCGCCAGCATCGGGTCGAGCACCAGCGTCACCTGCACGGTGGACGCCTCCGGCAGG
>JACQEC010000367.1 GCA_016200765.1 Chloroflexota bacterium
CGCCTTCGCTTTCTCGATGTAGCGGCCCGCTTCATTGAGGCACGCCTCGATGGCCGGTGACCGCGCGATGTCGGCGACCACTGCGCCCAGCAGAGCCTCGCGGTCGTCGGCGTGGTTCAAGATACGCTCGGCGCGGTCATCAGAAGGGTTCGCTTCATGGTAATAGATCAGCGGGAGCGTGACGACGTTCTGCCGCAGGTCGTTGCCGACCGTCTTTCCGACGACGCCCTCCTGGCCGATGAAGTCGAGCACGTCGTCGAGAATCTGGAAGGCCATGCCGAGGTTGTACCCGTAGTCGTGCAACAGCCGTATTTTATCTTCTGGCGCGTCGCTGAGCATCCCGCCGGCCTCGGCCGAAACGGCGAAGAGCGAGGCCGTTTTGGAGTAGATGCGGTGGGTATAGTCATCGCGGCTGAAGAACGACTCGCCGCGGAAGATTTCGCGCAGTTCGCCGTCAACGATCACAACGAGCGTATCGGAGAACCGCTCGACCAGGCGCTGTTTGCCCGTCTGCGCCGCCAGCCACGCGGCGCGCGCTAGCAGGTAGTCGCCGATGAGCACGGTCGTGCCGCTCCCCCAACTGCTGCTGAGCGTTGGACTGCCGCGCCGTATCATCGCGTTGTCCACGATGTCATCATGCACCAGAGAGGCGGTGTGCAGAAGCTCAACCGCCGCCGCCGCCGAGACGAGCTTATCGAAGTCCGGGACCGGGTAGAAGCGGCTCGCCATGATGACCAGCGCCGGGCGCAGACGCTTGCCGCCGTGGTCAATCACGTAGGTTAGCAGGTCGGCCAACTGCGGGTGCTCGATGTCCAGCGCGCCGCGCATCCGCTGTTCGACCATTTGCAAGTCGGGCCGTAACGGCTCCAGAATGCCCAGTGTGTTCATAAGGGAAGCAGGTTGGACCTAACTTATTCCGTGTTGCGTTTCTTGATGCTACAATCCCAACAGTCGTTCTGCGTTGCGCGTTGTCGCCCGTGCTATCTGCTCGAACGGCTCGCCGCGCACCATGGCGATCTTTAGCGCGACCTCGCCGACATAAGCAGGCTCGTTGCGTTTCCCGCGATAGCGCTGTGGCGCGAGGTAGGGCGCATCGGTTTCAATCAGCAAGGCGTCTAGCGACAGTGCCTTCGCGACAGCGGGCAAAGCGCGCGGCTTCGAGTAGGTCATCGGACCGGCTATCGAGATCAAGAATCCGAGCGCCGCGCACGCTTCCGCCATGGCCAAGTTACTGGAAAAGCAGTGCATCACGCCGGGCGGACAGTCGGTGACAGGCGACTCATGTCGAGAGCGCAATTCGATCACGAAGTCGCTTAATATTGCCTGCATGTCGGCGTCGGCATCGCGGCTGTGGATGACGACCGGCATGTTGATCTCGGCGGCCAGCGCCAACTGCGCGGTGAAGACCCTGCGTTGTGTCTCCGGCGGCCAGGTGTTGTAATGATAGTCCAGCCCGATTTCGCCGATGGCGACGACATTCGGATGCCGCGCCATTTCGCACAAGGTGTCCAGCGCGATCTCGCTAAACGGGTTTTCGTCGTGCGGCGCGATGCCGGCGGTGGCAAAGACCGGCGCAGAGCGTTCGGCCAGCGCCAGCGCCGCGCGACTTTCGGCGACGCTCGTGCCAACCGTGATCATCTTGGTGACGCCTGCGGCATCGGCGCGCTTCAACACCGCGTCCAAATCACCCGCAAAGGCTGAATCGTGCAGGTGACAGTGCGAATCGGTCAGCAAGATGCCCGGCCCAATATGACGTCAGCGCAATAGACCCGCAAGATTCATCCCTGCCTCTAAGATTGGCTGCACCTTGTCCGCGCGCGTCGTCTCGGCGTAGAAGCGCATGATCGGTTCGGTGCCGGAGAAGCGAATGAGCAGCCAGTTGCCGTCTTCCAGGAGGAACTTGTAGCCGTCGGTCGTGTCCAGCCCCTCCACCTTCAATCCCGCCAGTTCTGTGGGCGTCGCGCTTAAGATGCGCTGTTGAATTTGCGCGCGCTGTTCCTGCGGGAAGGTCGTGTCCAACCGGTCGTAATAGTGCTCGCCGACCTTGTCAAACAGCAGGTCAATCAATTGCGACGGCTTCTTGTTCAGCCGCACCATCATGTCGAGTACGAATAGCCCGGCCAATATCCCGTCGCGCTCCGGCACATGGTTGCGGAAAGCGTAGCCGCCCGACTCCTCGCCGCCGATCATCGCATCGGTCTCGATCATCTTGGGCGCAACGTACTTGAAGCCCACCCCGGTCGTATAAACCGGCGTCTGGTAAAGCCGCCCCAGTTTGTCGAGCATGGAGGTTGTGCTGAGCGCCTTGACGATCGCGCCGCGCTGGCCGCGCACGTCCAGCAGATAGAGCGCCAGCAAGCCAAAGACGCGCAGTTGATCAATGAACCGGCCTTGCTCGTCGCCCACGCCGAGGCGATCCGCGTCGCCGTCGGTGATGATGCACACATCCGCGCCGACCTCAACGGTCTTCGCCAGCCCGGCATCCACGTTGGGCTGGATCGGCTCCGGGCGCCTCATCCCCGGGAAGATGGGATTGCGCGCGTCGTGAATCTCGACGATCTGGGTTTTGCCGCCCGCCAGCAGGTGTGGAAACCAGCCCGACCCGTTGCCCCACATCGGGTCCACGACAACCTTCAACCCGGCCTGCTTAATCGGTTCCCAGTCAATCAGATGCTTGAGATGCTCGATGTACGCGGGAGCGGCATCGAATTTGCGGATGCGGCCTTGCGCTTCGGCCTCCGTGTAGGCCAACCGCTTCACGCCGCTCAGGTCAGCGGGAATCAGGCTCTCGATTTGCTGAAGACCGGCGGGGTCAATCGCGCCGCCGCGGTGGTCGCGCACCTTGAAGCCGTTGTCGGCCGGCGGGTTGTGCGAGGCCGTGATGTTGATGGCGCCTGCGGCCTGCTTGTCGAGCACCGCGTAGGCGATCACCGGTGTGGGTGTTGGCCCGTCGGTCAGCCAGACGTGCAAGCCGTTGGCGGCCAGCACCTCGGCGCAGGCCGCGGCGAAACGCTCGGAGGCGAAGCGCCTGTCGTGGCCGACGATGACCCACTCGCCATGTCGGCCCAGCGCCAGCAGGTAACGGGCAAAACCTTGCGCGCAGCGGCGCACATTGTCGAAGGTGTAATCTTCGGCGATCACGCCGCGCCAGCCGTCGGTGCCGAACTTAATCTGCAGGCTCATTCATCCTCACCGTTTCAGCCGCGTGATTTCCGTGACATCGGCGAAGCGCTTGCCCTCGGACAGCGCTTGCAGGTCGGCTTTGACCATCATCGTCATCAGTTCCCTGAAACCGATGGTGGGCTCCCAGTTGAGCACCCGTCCGGCCTTCTCCGGGTTGCCGATCAACAGGTCAACCTCCGCAGGGCGGTAGAAGCGCGGGTCGCTGACGACGTGTTGCTCGTAGTCGAGGCCGGCCACGTGGAAGGCCACCTCGCACATCTCGCGGATGGAATGGGTTTCACCGGTGGCGATGACGAAGTCGTCGGGCTTGTCTTGCTGAACCATCATCCACATCGCGCGCACGTAATCTCCCGCGAAGCCGAGGTCGCGCTGTGAATC
>JACQEC010000359.1 GCA_016200765.1 Chloroflexota bacterium
AACCCGTCGCGCTATCGCATCCAACTGGGCTTGTTAGGCACCGCTTACGCGAACGCCATCGGCCTCGACCCGGCCGCGACCCGCTCGGTCCAGCCGCTGTCTGCTGCCAAGACGCCCACACCCGCGCCGCGCGCGCCGCAAAATACCCCCCAGCCGGTGGTGCGCAGTGCGCCAACCGCCACGCCCAGCCCCACGCCCGCGCCGGTTCCCCTCTGCGCGGCTAGTGTCGGCAACCGCGTCACCGGCATCCGCGGCACCCAGACGATCAACGCGCGCGTCAGCGACAAAACAACCGGCCGCGGCTTGCCCGATGTGGCGGTCATGCTCACCGTGCATTTCCCGGAGGGCAATCAGACGTTCAATGGCAGAACCAACGCCGACGGCGCGGCGGTGATCGCGTTTGATCTGGGAGTCCTCCAGCCCGGCGTGATTATCGTGGTGGAAGCCGGCTTCGAGTCGGACAGCCAGTCCGTCTGCGATCCGGTCAACACCTACTTTATGGCGTGGAACAGCAGTTAGCGCGTCATTCCAAATCTATAATCCACACGCACAGCCCGGCCAGCACAATCGTCGCAATCACCAGCGCACTGCGCTGGCTGAACTCCAGCGGCACATCCTTGGAGGCGATTAACAGCAGGATCACCATGCCCGCCGCCAGCAAGATCCACGACCACAGACGCGGGCGCGCCTCCATCATGGTTCTCCACTTCTGCATACTCTCTCCTTAACCGGCCTTTCGTTTCGTCGGGCGGCGCGCATGGTTCGACAGGCTCACCATGCACTCGTTTATGCGGCATCAGACCGAGGTTGTCTGCGACGACAGCGCCGCCTGCACCCGCGCCCATTCAGCGGTCACCTTCTGTTTCAACTCGTCCAGCGAGCCGGTGTTCTCAATCACCACGCCGGCAGCCTTGACCTTCTCGGCCTGCGGCGGCTGTGCGTTGATCCGCATCCGCGCCTCGGCATCGCCCATGCCGCGCGTCTGCTTCAGGCGCGCGCGCTGAACCGGCTCCGGGCTGGTCACGACCCAGACCTCGTTGCAGAGCGCGGTCAGCCCGGCCTCAATCAACTTGATGGCCTCAATGACCAGCACCGGCTTCTCGTTGGCCTGTAGCCGCTCGACGATGCGTTCTTCGACCACCGGATGCACGACCTGCTCAAGCTGGCGCAGGCGCGCGGCGTCCCTAAAGACCACCTCACCCAGCCGCTTGCGGTCAATCGCGCCGTCCGGCTTGACGATGTCCTTGCCGAACGCGCCGATGACCTTGAGATAGGCCGGGCCGCCCGGCTCCATCACTTCGTGCGCCACGCGGTCGGCATCTATCGTCTCCGCGCCCAACTCGGCCAGCAACTTCATCACGGTAGATTTGCCGGTGCCGATGTTTCCGGTCAGTCCGATGATGAACACAGCGAGATTATAACATAGTTGAGAGCAGATTTCAGTTTACCGGAACAGCGCCTGCAGCAGCCATAACCCGCCCATACCGGCCGCGATAGTCAACAGCACATTGCGCGTGCGCCATGCGACAATGACGGCCAGCGCCCCGGCCAGCAGGCGGGTGTTCTCAACCGAGAGGTTCAGCGTTCCGCCATGCGTAAACAATTCGGGCAGGACGATGGCCGAAAAGGTTGAAGGCGGCACAAAGCGCAAGGCGCTCCGCAAGATGGGCGGTATCTCGCGCTCTCCCAGCAGGAGCACAAACGAGAGGCGCAGGGCAAGGGTGATCGCGCCCGGTCGCTGAAGCAGTCAGCAGAGGCCACAACTACAGAGGACACCCGCGAGGTCAGCGGTGGGGCGGGCGCTCCCCCCTCTCCCAAGTATGGGAGAGGGGCTGGGGGTGAGGCGCGCGCGGGGTAGAGGCAATCTCGGCAATCAGTGTGTCCAGCGCAAGCACCGGCTCGGCCTGTCCCGTCTTGATGCTCCGGTCAACCTCCAACAGCCGCCGGTAAATAGCCTCCAGTTGGGCCATGCTGAACAGGCGCGCCTGCCCCATGATCTTATCCACGACAAACTGCTTGCCGCCCAGCGCGCGCATCATCTCGCCAACCGGCGCCCGCCGCTCGTTGAGGTCTTTGGCTTGAAGGATCAGGCGAAACTGGCGCGTGACCATAAACAGCAGGCGGAGCGGCGGCTCACCTTCGGCCAACAGCGCATGACACTGCTCCAGCGCCCGGCGGCCATTGTGCTGGCCGAGCGCGTCCACCATCGCGAATACATTCGCACTGCGCGCCCCATGCACCAATTTCTGCACATCGGCCGCGGTCACAGCCCGCCCGCCCGCATAGGTGATGAGCTTCTCGATCTCCTGCTCCAACAGCCGCAGATCATTTTCCGACGCGGCCACGAGCGCCTCCAGCCCGTCGTTGGCGAACGCGCCGCCCTTCAACTTGACGCGCTGTTTGATCCAGTTGCGCAGTTCACCCTCGCCGAGCGCGCCAAACACCCTCACGGTCGCCATCGCTTTGCGCTCCGCCGCCGCGCGCAACAGCGGGTGCTTGTCGGCGATGAGGCGATCCTCCTCAAAGACCAGCCACGTCGCAGGCGAGAGGCGGGGCAGGTAATCTATCAGTCCCTTCAGCAATTCCGCGTCGTCCTTGTTCGCGCCCTTGCCGCCCCGGCCTTCCAGCCGGGCGAGCAGGCCATCCACAATCACCAGCCGCCGCTCGCCCATAAACGGCAGTGCGCCCGCCGCGGCGATGAGTTCGCTCAACGACACACTGCGCCCGTCCAGCTCGGTGGTGTTCATCGCCACGGCCGAAGGGTCGCCGAGTTGGGCGCGCAGTTCTTTGACCGCCTCGGCGCGCCGAAACTCCTCGGGGCCATGGAAGATATAGAGATGCCCGCTTGCGCTCATCCGATCCTGACCTGATGCCGCGTCAACCCACCGCGCTTCTCCCGCGCCACGCCCAAAACCTGCGCGCCGCCGACGTGCGGTGAGGTGGTGATGTGCTCCTGCACGCTGAACCCCAACGGCATAGCCAGCATCAGAGCCAGCGTGGACGCGACCATAATGCGCGGCAGTTTGCCGCTCATCTTTCCCCCGCCCATGCCGGCAATCCACGCCGCGATGCCGGCCGCCATTCCGGCGGTGGCAAAATTGGTGCCGCAGTTGGGGTGAATCACCAGATGGCTGTCGCCGGAGCGCAAGCGGCGCAGGGCCTCGCCCGCCGCCCACTCAACCTGCTCCGTGGCGACCTCGCCATACAGGTTAAAGCCGTCCAGCGTGGCATGCCCGACCAGCGCCGCGGGTCTGAACTGCGCTGTGAGGATGTGGATCGTCGCGTGCTCTATCCCATGATTGCGGCGCACGGTTGAGACAACCGGCAAGGTGTCGAGAATGTTCATGCTTTCTCCGTTCCCGTGGTGGGATAGGGCACGACGATGGTCTTGGGGCCGGGGCAGTTGCGCGTGACCAGCACATGCAGTTCCTCGACCTCGCTAAGGTTCTCCTCGGTATGGATCGCGTGCGCTGGAATATACACAAAGTCGCCTTCAGCCGCCGTGACCACCTGCTCCAGCCGGTCGCCAAAGCGATAGAGCGCCCGGCCCTTCAAGATATAGATGGCCGTTTCGCATTCGGCGTGATGGTGCGAGTCGGTTTTGCCGCCGGGCACGGTGATGACGATGGCCGAGTAGATGTTCTGACTGCCGGTGGCATCGCGCGAGATGCCGATGTCGCGCTCCATATCGCGGTTCGCGCCCGCCGAATGCCGGCGGTTGGCTTTAGCGTTGACGACAACTTGTGACGACATGACACAACCTTTCATCCGGTAGGGGCGAAGCGGGAGTAGGGAGTAAGAAGTAGGGAGTAGGGCTATTTCTCGGCGTCCGGACGCCGTCGTTGCCACCCTTTACTCCTTACTCCCTACTTCTTACTTCCTACTCCTTAACGGGCGGGGAGCGGGGTCGGACCGGTCGGCAGGGAGAGCAGGCGGTTTATCTGCGACACCCGCACGTTGTCAAACGCCACCTTCGCGTTCGGGTCGGGCGGCTGGTTATTGATCATCAGCCCCAGCGCGCCGCGGGCGAAGGCGCTGTCGCTGACCGTGTTCAGCCACTCGCCGTTTACGTACACGGCCATCTGACTGCCCTGCGCGATGACCTTCAAATGGTTCACCTCTCCGCCGCGCTTGATCGCGCTGGCCGGGCTAGCGGTGATCAGGTTGGTGAACCTTTTGTTGTGCCGGCGGAAAACGCTGTACTTGCCGTCGTGCCTGACGGTGAAGCCATAGAAGTCCTCGCCGTCGAGGCTGATGCGGAACACGATGCCGTATTCGAGAGTCGCCGGCCCCGCCACCGCGCGCGCATCCGCCTCGATCACACAGTCGGCATAGTCCAGCGGGTAATAGACCCAGTGCGCGAGGTTGTCGCGGCTCGCCATCGTGTATTCGCCGTCAACGCACTTCAGCGAGCGCCGCTCGCTTTCAACCTCCTTCAAGGCACAACCCGCGGAGAACGTGTCGTACAGGACCGTTGCGGTGTCTGGAGCGACGGTGGGCGCGACGGTGCTGGCCTGTAGGGGCGGGTCTTGCACCCGCCCTTCTTGCACCCGCCCTGTGGGTTCGGGCGCCGTTGCCGCGCGGTTCGCGGCGGGCGCGCCGCTCGCGGCAAACAGCCGTCCCCAGTTATGAAGGGGGAAGAGCAGGCCGCTCACGACGCCGACCGTCAAGGCGGCCAGAACGGCTAACAGCAAAACCCCGGTTGAGCGCTTTCTCATGGCCGACTCAAACTGCCTGTGTTATCCGGTTGTGCCCGTCTATACAACTCATGCCAGCCAGCGGCCGGCGCGGGCGGCGCACTCCGACCACCAGCGCACCTCGGCGCTTTCGCGCTCGCGCACGGCCGGGTCGTCTGCCCGCGCGCCCAGCGCCTTCGCCCAGCCGAGACGCAGGACGCCGCCCGCCAGCAGTGCCACATCCAGATCGCGCGCCCATGCGTGCGGCTGATACGGGTAGCCGAATGAGGCCAGCGACTCGTGGTACATCTCGATAGCGTCTTCTTTGGAAACCGGCAGGCGCGCCGAATTAACCGCAAGAAACCAGGCGAGGTCCAACAGCGGCGCGCCGAAGCCCGCCAGCCCCCAATCGAGCATCAGGGTGCGCGGCTCAACCGGCGGGGGCGGTGTTGCGTCCGCATCTTGCGCCTGTCGAAGGGCGCCGTCCTCCGCTTTCGTGCGCTCTCGCGGCGTGTCGTTTCGAGCGTGAAGTTCCGATGCCGAGTCGGGCGGCGTAGGCCGCCATGTCCCCAGATTGCCGAACTTGTAGTCGCCGTGCAGAAGGGTGCGCGGGGCGCGCGCCAGCGCGCGCAGTAAAGGGCGCAGGTCGCGCTGAACCCGCTGAACGACCTGCACGGCTCCAGGCGATGCCTCCTCCGCAAACGCTTCCCAACCCTGCACGAGACTGCCGGTCACGGCGTTGGCCTGACCGGAGGCCGTCTCCCGCTGTCCAACCGCCGGAGACAGCATCATGATCCAGTCGCGCAAAGCGCACAGGCCCAGCGTCGGATTTTGCAGAGACTC
>JACQEC010000355.1 GCA_016200765.1 Chloroflexota bacterium
CAAGAACTCTTTGAAGTCGGGCGGTAGCGCGAGGTCCATAGTTTATCCGGCGCAAGAATTCGATATGCTTCAGCCGTTCGTGAGGCGTGCGTGAGAGCCAGTACGCCTTCTCATCCGACTCATCCTCCAGTTGTGCGATGGAGAATACAGACCGGTCTATTTTCGCTGGCAACATACCGTTACCCCTCAAAGCGCTTCACGATCAAACTGCCGTTCTGCCCGCCGAAGCCGAAGGCGTTCGCCATCGCCACGCGCACATCCATTTGACGCGCGCGGTTCGGCACGTAGTCCAGATCGCACTGCGGGTCGGGTTTGTGCAGGTTGATCGTCGGCGGCACGATGCCGTCGAGGATGGCCCGCACGTTGGCGGCCACGGCAATCGCGCCCGCCGCGCCGAAGGTGTGGCCGATCATGGATTTGATGGAACTGATGGCGATGTTGTAAGCCTGCTCGCCGAACACCCGCTTGATCGCCAGCGTCTCCGACAGGTCGTTGAGCGGCGTGCCCGTGCCATGCGCGCTGACGTAATCCACCTCGTTCAGCGCAAGCCCGGCGTCGCGGATGGCCCCCGCCATCGCGCGCGCCGCGCCGTCGCCGGTCGGGTCCGGCGCGACGACGTGGTAGGCGTCCTCCGACACGCCGTAGCCGACCACCTCGGCCAGTATCTGCGCGCCGCGCTTGAGCGCGTGCTCCAACGTTTCGAGGATCAGCACCGCCGCGCCCTCGCCGATGACGGTGCCATCGCGGTCGAGCGAGAACGGGCGGCAGGCCTCCGCCGGGGCGTCGTTGCGGCCAGAGAGCGCCTGCAGGCGGTCAAAGGCCGCGAGCACGACCGGCAGGATCAGCGACTCGGTGCCGCCGGCGACGACCACATCCGCGTCGCCAAAGGCGATGCGCCGCGCCGCGTCGCCCACGGCGTAGATGCCGGTGGCGCACGCGGCGACCGGCGAGTGGGCGGGGCCTTTCGCGCCGGTCATCATCGCGATCTGGCAAGAGGGCATGTTGATCAAGAGCGAGGGCACGGCCAGCGGATTGATGCGCCGCGCGCCGCGCGTCTCCAGCGTCTTCTGTTCGCTGATCACGTTCTCCAGCCCGCCGACGGCCGTGCCGATCTCCGTGCCGACGCGCGTGGGGTCTTCGCGGCTCATGTCGAGCCGCGCGTGCGCCAGAGCTTCTTTCGCGGCGGCGATGGCCAACTGGGTCATGCGCGCCGTGCGCTTGCTCTCCTTGAAATCCATATAGTTTTGCGGGTCAAAGCCCTTGACCTCGCCGGCAATCTTGGGCGGGATGGGCGCCGCGTCAAAAGCCGTCACCGGCCCGACGCCGGAGCGGCCGGCAATCAACCCCTGCCACGTCTCCTCCATGCTCAAGCCGAGCGGCGTGACGGCGCCCAGGCCGGTGACGACAACGCGCCGGTTATGATTATTCATCGGTCTTCATCCCTCTCGCCCGGCCGCCCGGTTCTGCGGCGGGCCGCGATAGGCTTCAAAGAGTAGTGGTCTGTCTCAAGCGCGATTGTAACCCAATCAATTTGATTGGTCAATGCGCGCGCGGCGCGAGCCGAAAAGCCAAACAATCCCAAAAAACCAATTTGGCGCTTTCGACAGGCCGCTATTACACTATGGCGCTAACCGCGCGCCTGCCACGTATCCATTGGCGGTTATTGGTGTTCTAAACCGATGTAGGGGTAGTCAGGAGCCATTATGCATAACGCTCAACGCATTGTCGTCACCGGCCTGGGAGCCATTTCACCCGTGGGCAACGACGTGAAGACGTTCTGGGAAGCGATCCGGGACGGTCAATCCGGCGTCGGCCCGGTCACGCTGTTCGACACGACCCCTTACGACACACACTTCGCGGCCGAGGTCAAGCACTTCGACCCGCTCAACTATTTCGACAAGAAGGAAGCGCGGCGCACCGACCGCTTTGTGCAGTTCGCCGTGGCCGCGACTAAAGAGGCGCTGGCCGACGCCGGCTTCCAGATCACGCCGGCCAACGCCGAGCGCGTGGCGGTGGGCATCGGCACCGGCGCCGGCGGCATCGGCACGTTGAGTGACGAGGTGCTCGCCCTGCACACCAAAGGCGCGCGCCGCGTCTCGCCGTTTTTTATCGCCGCCATGCTGCCCGACTCCGCCTCCGGTCAGGTGGCCATCACCTACGGCGCGAAGGGCAACAACATCGCGGTCACCGCGGCCTGCGCCACCGGCGGCTCGGCTATCGGCGAAGCCACGGCCGTCTTACAGCGCGGGGACGCCGACGTCGTGATCACCGGCGCCAGCGAAGCGGCGCTCGTGCCGATCTGCTTCGCGGGATTCAATGTCATGCGGGCGCTGTCTACCCGCAACGATGAGCCGGCCAAAGCCTCGCGCCCCTTCGACCGCACCCGCGACGGCTTTGTGGTGGGCGAGGGCGCCGGCATCCTGATTCTGGAGACCGAGGAGCACGCCCGCGCGCGCGGCGTGCGCATCTACGGCGAGGTCGCCGGCTACGGCATGACCGCCGACGCGCACCACATGGTACAGCCCATCGAGGGCGGCACCGGCATGGCGCGCGCGATGCGCACGGCGATGCAGCACGCGCGCCTGACGCCCCACGAGGTGCACTACATCAACGCGCACGGCACCAGCACGCCGCTCAACGACAAGACCGAGACGCAGGCGATCAAGAACGCCTTTGGCGAGGCGGCTTACGATGTGCCGATCAGTTCCAGCAAATCCATGATCGGCCACTGCTTCGGCGCGGCGGGCGCGCTGGAAGCCATTATCACGCTCAAGGCGATGCAGGACGGCATCCTGCCGCCGACCATCAACCTTGAAAACCCCGACCCGGAATGTGATCTGGACTACGTGCCCAACACCGCCCGCGCACAGCGCATTGATGTGGGCATGTCCAACTCCATGGGCCTCGGCGGGCACAATTCGTGTGTGGTCTTCAGGAAGGTATGAAGGTCGTGATGAGCATTCGCGCGTTTGCGCGTTCACGCGTTCACGCGGGACTCGACAACGCATAACGGTACTAGCGGACGGTCGTTGAGGAGCCTGTTATGAACTCGAAGACGAACGGCAACCACAAATCCAATGCGGCTCTGCCCGGCGCGAAGCGCAACGCGCACATCGCCGGCTGGGGCAAGTATGTGCCTGAAAAGGTGATGAGCAACGACGAGATCGCCAAACTGGTGGACACCAGCGATGAGTGGATTCAACAGCGCACCGGCATCCGCGAGCGGCGCATCGCCGACCCGAAGGAGACGACCTCGACCATGGCGATTCGCGCCGCGCGCGATGCGCTGGCGCTGGCCGGGCTGAACCCCGGCGATGTCGAGTTGGTCATCGTGGCGACCGCGACCCCTGACTACATCTTTCCGGCCACCGCCTGTCTGGTGCAGAACGCGCTCGGCGCGAGCCGCGCGGGCGCGTTTGATCTCTCGATTGGCTGTTCGGGCTTTGTCTATGCGCTCGGCGTCGGCGCGTCCATGATCACCAGCGGCGCGGTCAACAACGCGCTGGTCATCGGCTCCGAGACGCTCTCGCGGCTGTTGAACTGGGCTGACCGCGGCACCTGCATCCTGTTCGGCGACGGCGCGGGCGCGTTTGTTTTGCGCGCCAGCGACACGCCCGGCGGCGTGCTCAGTTACAAACTCGGCTCGGACGGCTCCGGCGGCGACCTACTGATCATCCCTGCCGGTGGCAGCAAGCACCCGATCTCGCAGGAAGTCATTGATCAGGGCTTGCAGTTCCTCCGCATGGACGGGCAGGCCGTCTTCAAGTTTGCCACGCGGGTCATGGGCAAGGCCGCCAAAGAAGCGTGCGAGCTGGCCCACCTCAGCCTCGACGAGATTGACCTGTTCATCCCGCATCAGGCCAACCTGCGCATCATCAACACCGCCAGCAAATTCCTCAAACTGCCCGATGCGAAGGTGATGGTCAACGTGCAGAAGTACGGCAATACCTCGGCCGCCTCGGTTCCGATTGCCTTTTGCGAGGCGGTGGACGCGGGCCGCGTCAAGCCCGGCGACAACCTCTTGCTGGTCTCGTTTGGCGCGGGCCTTAGCTGGGCGGCGGCGGCGGTGCAGTTTGAGCCGGTGATGCCCAGCAAGCCGCACACCGCCAAAGACGTGCTCGCCGACTGGTTCCACTACAATGTCGCCAGCGCGCGCTCGGTGCTCTCGCACGGCCTGCACCGGCTGGATAGCGTGACCGGGCGGAAGGTTTGGGGCGCTAAAGACCCGAAATAAAACGGAAGGCGCGAAGGGGACACATCCCCTTCGCGCCTTCTCTCGCTCTACACTCCACGTTGTAACGGTCTGCGAAGACTCAAACTACTTCTGCGCCGGCGCCAGCCCGTGCAGGTACTGGTACACAGCCCCCAGTTCCACATCGTCCCACAGCGCAAAAGTCTTCCACGGCATCTGGTTCGCATCCAGGGCCTTTCAGGTTCCGAAGAACCGCCGCGCATCGCGCAGGCGCGGCCACAGGTTGCGCCAGGTGTCGGCGCGCGCCAGCCGCCGCGCCAGCCGGTCCGGACGGAGATAGAAGCGGCGGTAGGCTTCGCGCCACTTGCGCTCGACCTGCTCCGGTTTCAACTCCCCAAAGGCGAAGTGCGCCCGCTCGGAGTGGATGGCGATTTCGCTCCAATCGTTTGTCAGCAGTTGCCCGCCGCGCTGAACCATCTCCCATAACTCGGTGCCCGGATACGGCGCGGCGATCATGAAGTTCGCCAGATCAGGGTCGAGTTCCAGCGCGAGGCGGATGGTCTGCTCCATCGTCTGCTCGCTCTCGCCGGGCATGCCGAAGATAAAGAAGCCCATCGTCTCCAGCCCCGCCGCTTTGGCCCAGCGAAAGGCCGCGTGCACCTGCGCGAACGTCTGCCCCTTCTTCACCACCCGTTTAAGGATGGTCTCGTCCCCGCTCTCCACGCCAAAGCCGACGCGCTTACAGCCGGCCTGCTTCATCAACTGGAACAGTTCCGCGTCCGCGTGGTTCACCTTCATGCCGTGCACGGTGATCCACGGCACGCGGTTCAGCCGCAGGTCAATCAGCCCGCGACAAATATCTTTCGCGCGGCGCAGGTCGAGGTTCCAGATGTCGTCGGTGATGCCGATTTCGGTCGCGCCCAATTTCTCCACCAGCATCTGCCACTCGGCCAGCACGCTGTCCACCCCGCGCGCGCGCCAGGTGCGGCCGGTGATCGGCTTGGAGCAGTAGGTGCATTGGTACGGGCAGCCGCGCGAGGTGAGTATCGTGTAAGCGCGCGCGCGCCGGTCGAGGCCGTCGGTCAGCGGCTGGAGGTTGGTGTAGCGGTCAATCTGGAACAGTGAATAAGCGGGCATCGGAATAGTGTCGAGGTTGCGCGCCAGCGGCCGCGACTGGTTGTGGATGATCTGCCCGCTGGCGGCGCGGTAGGCCAGGCCGCGAATGTGGCTGAACGCCTGCGGCGGCAGTTCCCGCTCGCCAACGCGCAGGAAGGGGATATA
>JACQEC010000356.1 GCA_016200765.1 Chloroflexota bacterium
CCGCCCGGCGGTCAGCAACAGCGGATTGCTTGGCGCCTATTATCGTTCGGCCAACTGGAGCGGCGACGCGGCCTTTACGCAAGTTGACCCGCAGATTGCGTTCTATTTCCACAACCTGCCTCTGCCGCGCCCCTACTCGGTAGAATGGAAGGGCAAGATATACGCGCCGCGCGCCGGCCAGTATCGCTTCGCCACCGAGTCGGTAGATGAATCACAGGTGTCCATTGATAGCCAGATGGTTGTGAACAATCAGGGACGCGGAGCGACGATCGAGGGCTTGAGCACCCTGACGATAGGCTGGCACGACATCGTCATCCGGTTTGCGGATAAGACTTCCTACACGCACCTCTATTTCTACTGGTCGCCGCCGGGCGGTGGGCGCGAAGTGGTGCCGGCGCGCTACCTGGCGCCGCCGATGGGCAAGTATCCGACCGCCGAGGAGATCGCGGCGCTGGCCGCGCCG
Organism: Chloroflexota bacterium; assembly: GCA_016200765.1. Taxonomy (GTDB): domain Bacteria; phylum Chloroflexota; class Anaerolineae; order JACRMK01; family JACRMK01; genus JACQEC01. The sequence continues at coordinate 464 of JACQEC010000356.1, forward strand.
CCGCCCATCAGCCCGCCATCCGCCACGCCTGCCGCCCAGTCGCCCGGCCTGCCGTCGCAGGCGGCAGGCGGGCTCAATCTGACCTTTGTGCAGACCATCGGCGTGGAGGGGGAGGGCCCGGCAGGATACAAGGAGCCGCGCGCGATTGGCGTTGGGCTTGACGGTCGCCTCTATGTCGTGGACAGCGCGGCCAAGCGCGTGCAGATGCTTGACGCCGATGGCAAGCTGCTCGGCGCGATTGAAGGGGGCGAGGAGAAATTTGTAGAGCCGTTTGATCTGGTCACTACCTCTACCGGCGCGGTGGTGGTGCTGGACTCGGAATCGGGCTGGATTTACCGTTTCGACTCGGATGGGAAACCGCTGGGGCGGTTTGCCGGGCCGTCAGCGCAGTTCTTTCACCCGCGCGGTCTCTCCATTGATGCATTCGACAATCTCTACGTGGCTGACACCGGTGGCTCACGCATCGTGAAGCTGTCGCCGGAGGGTCAGGTACTGCGCGTGTTTGGCACGAAGGGCAACAGCAAGGGGCAGTTGGTTGAGCCGTCGGATGGCGCGGCAGACCGCGATGGCTTCCTGTTTGCCACAGACACGCCCAACAAGCGCATTGAGGTCTTTGGCCCGGATGGGCGGTATCTGCTCGACTTTCCGATCCCTAACGCCGGGCCGTTCAACGGTCCCCATATCGCCTTTGCGCCTGATGGGACGCTGCTCGTTACGGCGCCGGAGCCGCACAAAATTCAGCGATACACGCGCGAGGGGAAACTGCTGGGCGAATGGGGCGGCTTTGGCAGCCAGCCGGGCCAATTTCGCCTGCCGACCGGCATCACGGTTGCCGGCGACTTCGTGTGGATTGCGGACACAGGCAATCACCGCATTCAAAAGTGGAAGATCGAGACCGGCCCGTGACCCGTTTGATGCCCCTGAACCGCCTCCGGCGGGTGGGCGAAGCAAGGGCGAAGCCGCGCGCGCGCGGCCTGCTCGTTCACGCGGTGATCCGTGCGCGCCGCTTCGCCCCTACCGGCGGCGGTGCGCGTGTTGTCGCGATGGTGGCCGCGCTCCTGCTTTTGCTGGGCGGGCAATACGTGTTAGGGGCGGGCTTGTGGCTGGGTGTCCGCGATGAGGCCCTCTCCTTTCTGCGGCCCGTCGAGTGTATCATCCCCGCGTTGTGCCAGTTGATCTATCCTCGCACCTTCGGCATCGCGCTGATAAGCCTAGTGGCGGCTGTGGCGCTGTTCCACTATGCGCGTCGTCCAGCCGCATCCTTGCTGGACGATGCGGGCTTTGCGGCTAATCCGCTGTCGCTCGATTGGCTCTCGCTGGACGATGGCAAGCGGTTCCGGTGGGCGCTAGGGCTAACCTTGCTCACGACTGTCGTGCTCGCGTGGCTGTCGCTCACGGCGGGCGCGCCGCCGCCGCTGTTGTGGCTGTTGACCTTGGCGCTGGCCGGGTTGGCGTTCTACTTCGCCGACCGCGCCGCGCAGAGAGCGGGCTTCCTATCGCGCCGAGAGCTCGGCTTGTTGGCCGGCTATGTTTTGTTGCTTGTGGCATTGGCTTTCGCTTTCCGTCAGGAATTGACACGACTGGCGGCGGTGGCGGCCGGACTGGCGCTGGCCGCCTGGCTGTGGCGGGCGCAAAAACTTCCGCGCGAGATCATCGCCCTGGGTGTGATCGCGATGCTGGGTCTGGCCGTCTATACCCAGGATCTCTTTTCTTGGCGGTACTCGTTTATCGGCGACGAATACGCCTTCTTTGAGTACGCGAACAACATCATTAGTGCCGTAAACCGCCCGTATCTGCTCAGCCCGCGGGGCGCATACGATGTGCATCCGGTCTTCGCCAGCGTCGTGCAAATTGCGACGATGCTGTTGTACGGGAACGATGTGTACGGGTGGCGGATGAGCGAAAGCCTCGCGGTGGTGATTGGCGCCCTGCCGCTCTATGTGTTTGTGCGCACGTACACCCGCCCGGCGGCGGCGCTGGTTGCCGTGACAGTTTATCTCTTCGCACAGCACCTGCTGGGCCTCTCGAAGGTCGGCTACACCTACTCGCAGCTGCTCGTGCCGGTGTTGAGCTCGCTGGCGCTGATCGCGCTGGCGGCGAGGCGCGGCAGTCTGTTGGGGGTGTACCTAAGCGGGGTTGCCGCCGCGTTCGCGTTTTACACATTTGCGTTTGGCATCCCGTTTATCGCTCTGCCGCTGTTGTTCTTTGCGCTGTATTATTTCGTGCCCCGCGAGCGTGGGGCGCGCGGGTTCAAGGCGGCGCTGGCGAACTGGCCGGGGCTGGCCGCGTTGATTGTGGCTATCGGCTTGACGGCGATGCCCAGTCTCTCCGATCAGAGCGCATTACAGCGCATCATCGGCCACTCGGTTGTCAACACGGAAGTGAAGGCCCAGAACAACTTGACCGCGCAGGTCATCCCCAACTCGCTCTATGCGCTGACCTCATTCTTGACATTTCAGAACCGCTCCCATTATGTATCCGGCGCGCACCTCGATCCCGTGAGTTCGACGCTGACACTGATCGGGCTCGGCGCACTGGTGACACTGGCAGTTCGCCGCCGACTCGCGTTCTGGCTGGTTGCCAGTCTGGTTCTCGTGTCGTTTTTTGTGGGCGGTCTTGCGCCCTACCCGTACCCGCCGATTGCGCGCACGTACATCTTGATTCCGTTCTACGCGATGGTGGCCGCCGTGGGCGCTGAACGCGTTCATGTGCCGACGCGCCAACGCGTTGCCGCCGTCTGGCTCCTGGCGGCCTGCGCGATCCCTGCGCTTAACCTTTACCAGTTTTACAGCCTGACCGATAGGCTGAACCGACAAGAAGACCTCGCCCTTGTCGTGCGCGAGTTCCAGCAACAGCCTGCGGATACGATCTTCTACCTGATCGTGCCGTCGCCCTATAACTCCGTCGCGGCGCGGACGGTGCTCAAAGCGTACAACCTCGACGCGAACCGGTTGGTCATTGTCCCCGACGACAACCCGGCGGGTTCGCTGCGAGCCATCCGGCAGAGCGCCAATGGCCCTTATGAAGTGCTGGTCACCTGGTACATGCCGACCCGCGACCGCTGGCGCATCGCCATGCGCGAGTTATGGGGCGATCAAGCGGACGCGCCCTTGCTCGACGGGACCGATTTGCCCCATTTCGCGCGATTGCGCGTGGGCACGGACAGCGCCGGCGCGTTGACCCGTGAACGTGTGGACGCGCCAACACCATCTATGCCGTGGATCATCGTGCCCGGTCTCATCCCGCGCATCGGTGGGGCGTGGAAGGTGGAGCGGCCGCGTGATGTGGCGGTCGGGGCGGACGGCCTCATCTATGTGATCAATGGTGTTAAGAAGGTGATTGAGGTCTTCAAGCCCGATGGCGAGCGGGTGCGAACCTTGCCGGGCGATTGGCGTGAGCCGTACGCGCTGGCGTTCAACGCGCGGCAGGAACTGCTGGTGGTGGACTCCGCAGGCCCGGCGGTTGTGGCTCGGTTGCGAACCGATGGCACGGTGGTCGCGCGCTCGAGCAACGACTTGCACCTATCGTCGCCGCGCGGTATCGCTGTCGCCGGCAACGACGACGTGTATATCGCCGACACGGGCAGTGGGCGCATCGTGCGCCTGAATCGCGATTTGCTCCTGCCACAGTGGATCGCCACAACCGCTCCCTTGCGCCAGCCGACCAGCCTGACCTTTATCGGCGACCGGCTCATTGTCGCCGACGCGCCGAACCTGTTTGTCTTGTCGCCGACCGGTCAGGTGATTGCGCAGTGGAGTATTACGCCGTACAATACCGTTCAGCCGTCGCGCTTCCTGCCCGGCCAGACGCAAATCGTCGTGATGACGAATCCGGAAGCCGGGGAGATTGACATGTTCGACCTGCAAGGGCAGGTGGTGCAACGGATTGGCCCGCCCAATTACGAACCTTTCCGAAAGCCAATGGGTATCGCGGCGCTGCGCGATGGCCGCGTTTTCGTGGCCGAAAACGAAGGCAATCAGGTTCGCGTGATGGTTTGGGGCGGGACTCCATGAGTCATAGCCCCCGACCCGACCTGTGGGATTCGTTCTGGGCCGACCACGCCTCCAGCGATAAGGTCTTCCACCGGCTGTTGTGGCGCATCCGGTTTCTATTCTCGCGCGCTTATGCCCGCCGGCTGTGGGCGGCGCTGCCGGAGGCTCGGTCAGACCGCTTGCTGGAAGTCGGCTGTGGCTCGGCGCGCACTCTGCACTACCTCCACGAGCGGTGGCCCGCCAGCCACTGCTTTGCGCTGGACAAGTCGCCCGAGGCCATCAAGGTGGTCGGCCAGATTAGCCCGGGCTTCCTGTGCATGGTCTCCGAGGCGGAGAGCCTGCCGCTGGCGGTCGGCCAATTTCGGCTGACGTTCAGCATCGGGCTGATCGAGCACTTTGACCGCGCGACGGCGGGCCGCATGGTGGGCGAAATGGTCCGTGTGACGGAGACGGGCGGGCTGGTGGCCGTCATGGTGCCATGGCGCAATTCTCTCTATAACCTCGTGCGGCTTTTGTTCGGGAAACGCTGGCCGTTCGGGCCTGAACAGCCGTTCACGCGCCCGGAGATTGCGCGTTTCATGAGCGACCAGGGTCTGGCGGCTGTGCAGGTTCACACGATATACTTCAGCACGGTGCTGGCGGTAGGCAAGGTCGCGCGATAGAAAACCATGTCAAGCCGCCAACTCTTACCCTCACTGCTTGGGGTTGTCGTTGCGTCTGTCGCGGCGTACCTTGCCTTGAAGGATATAGACGCGCAGGCGCTATTCGCGGCGCTGGCCTCCGCGCAGTATTTTTACGTCGTGCCTTCGCTGGCCTTGAGTGCGCTGGGCTACGCGGTGCGCGCCTGGCGCTGGCAGATCATCATCGCGCCGGCCAGACAGATTCCGTTGAGAGCCATCTTCCCGACGATTGTGATCGGCTTTGCCTGGAACGTCGCCATCCCCCTGCGCATCGGCGAACTGGTGCGGGCGCATCTGCTCGGCCAGCGCTATCTGGTCAGCCGCTCGACCCTGTTGGCAACCATCGTGGTTGAGCGGGTGCTCGATGGGGTAGGCATCATGGCGATCCTGTCGCTGGTGGCCTGGCTGTCCCCAGATTTGCCAGAGTGGGCCGGCGACCTGACCCGCGCGGCGTGGCTGTTGTTCGGGGCGGCCGTTGCGGGATTGATCTTGGTCGCGGTCAGCGAGAGTTTTGCGCTGGCGGTCCTGAAGGCGATCACGACGCACCTGCCGCGCGCTGTGGCGGGACGGATTGACCGGCTGGCCCTGTCGTTTGTGCAAGGTTTTTCCGCCGTGCGCTCACCGGCCCGATTGTTGCAACTTGCCGTGTCAACGCTCGCCGTATGGTTTGTGGAGGTCGCGTCGTATGCGGTGCTGTTTCCGGCGTTCGGCCTGCGGTTCGACGCGGCCGGGTTTATCAGTGCGGCGTGCTTCTACGCGGTGGTGCTGAACCTGTCCACGCTCATTCCGTCCTCGCCGGGGTTTATCGGCACGATGCAGTATTTTGGCAAGTTGGCGTTGAGCGCGTTCGGCATCGAGCCGGCGCTGGCCTTGAGTATGAGCGTGGTCAGCCACGCGGTGCAGTTGGCGGTTGTGGCCTTGCTCGGCGCGTGGGCGTTGTGGCACGAGGGCCTATCGCTCAAGGGCTTGAAGCAGGTGACAGCCCAAGTTGAATAGGGTATAATCGCCGTTGGGCGTGAGCGCGTTCCGCGTATGCCCCCGAACCGCCCTCGGTTGGCGACGTAGGGGCGAAGCGGCGCGCACGAATCACCGCGTGAACGAGCAGGCCGCGCGCGCGGCTTCGCCCCTACCAGCGAGGGTGCGCGCAATTCGCTCAACGCGCCAACGCCCTAGCGGTTCACCGGAGGAGTGATTGAATTTACACGAATATCAATCGAAGCGCGTGTTCGCGCAGTACGGTATTGCCGTTCCCAAAGGGGAAGTCGCCCATTCGCCGGAGGAGGCCTATCAGGCCGCGCAGAATATCGGCGGGCGGGTCGTGGTCAAGGCACAGGTGCTGGTCGGCGGGCGCGGCAAGGCGGGCGGTGTGAAGTTGGCCCAGACGCCCGCTGACGCTGAAGCGGCTGCCGAACAGATACTGGGCATGACGATCAAGGGGTTGAAGGTCAAGCAGGTCTTGGTGGACCCGGCGGCAGACATCAAGCAGGAGATTTATCTGGGTGTGGTGCTCGACCGCGCGGCCCAATGCCTGACGGTAATGGCCTCGGCGGCGGGCGGGATGGATATCGAGGAGGTGGCATGGGTGTCGCCGGAGAAGATCGCGCGCGAGAAGGTGGATCCGAGCATCGGCCTGCGAGACTATCAGGCGCGGCGGCTGGCCTTTGACATCGGCCTCGACAAGGGCTTTGTGCGCGATTTTGCGGCGATCACCAAGGGGCTGGGCGCGGCGGCGGCGGCCAGCGACGCGACGTTGGCAGAGATTAACCCGTTGGCCGTGCTGGGCGATGGCCGCCTGATGGCGCTGGACGGCAAGATCGTGCTGGACGACAACGCGCTCTTTCGCCACGCCGATCTGGCCGCCC
>JACQEC010000024.1 GCA_016200765.1 Chloroflexota bacterium
GGCCCACCAGATTCTCCCACATGCGCGACTGCGACTCATGTAGGCCCGACGAGGCGCCATTCGCGAGCGGTGTGCGCCCAAGGACGGGGTCGTGACCCTGCATGTAGAGCGCATGGCCGGTTTCGTGCAGGGTGCCGAACAGCGCCATGGGTAGGAAGTCCGGGTCAAGCCGCGTCGTAATACGCACATCGTCAACCGAGAAGCCGATCGTGAACGGATGGGCGGAGCGGTCTTGCCGGCCGCGCCGCAGGTCATATCCGAACGCGCGCGCCACTTCTAGCCCGAACGCCCACTGTTGATCCTCCGAGTAATGCCGGTGTAACACGCGGTCGTCCACTGTCTCCGCGCGACTTGCGATCGCCTTCCGAAGCGGGACGATCTCAACCTTGAGCGCCTCAAATATCTTGCGCAACTCGCTCGTCTTCATGCCCGGTTCCGACTGGTCAAGCAGGGGCTCATATACGCTGTCATACGGCTTGAAGCACTCGGCGTAGCGAATGGTGAGCGCGACCAGCTTTTCAAGCGCCGGACGGAACCGCTCGAAGTCGTTCTCCCGGCGCGCCTCAACCCAGACCGCGTGACCTTCTGAAGCAGCCCGTGACATCTCGGCGACAAGCTCCGTCGGGACTTTCACCTCGCGTTCAAACATATCCCATACCACGCGCACGAGGCTCGCTTCAAACGAATCGTCCGGCATCTGCGCCGTCTGCGGCTTTAGCTCCTCCAATAACTGCCCCATTTCCTCCGAAACCAGCTTCTGATGCGCGAGCCGTCGCAGGGTGGTCATCTGATCGGCCCGCGCGCTGGCGCCGCCGGGCGGCATATACGTTTCCTGATCCCACGACAGCACGGCCGCCGCCGAGCGCAGGTCGTGGACCTCATGAACGCGCGACTTCAATTCCTCAATCTTAGGATCCATAAACTCCTCCGGGACTGCTCGGTTGAGATGACGGGCGTGGCAGCGAGACAACGCGTAGCGGCGTGCGTCCAATCTCCTCATCCGCTACGGTGATGACAAACTCGTACGTGCCGGGGTGCGGCAGGATCACGCCGTTCAGCACGAAGATTTGATTGGTGGTGAGATTCTCCCCTGCGCGGCTTTCCGGGATGGTTACCGCGCCGGAGATCGCGAACAGCTCGCGCGCGTCCTCGTCAATGAACGTCACGCGCACCGGATGGGTTCCGGCGTCAAACGCGGTCGCCTCGCATCGGATCACGAGCTGCATCTGAGCGTGCACCGCCGGGAAGTTATGGGCATGGATTTGCTCGAAGATGCCCATAATGTTGAGCTTGCCTTCGCGCGAGATATTCGCGTAGTCAGCTAGCAGGGCCAATGTCAGTTCCATGAGTCACGGGAGTGGATGGGAGTCGAACCCACCGAGGTCGTGCGTAACGCCCTCCAGCGATTTTGAAGACCGTGGCGCCCACCGGGACACAACCACCCCCCCGATAGAATAGCCAAAATCACTCCAACCGTCAAACAAATTGACAAGTTGACAACTCCGCCATGCTTTTGTATGATACTTCACAAGTGACGAAAACGGCTCGGATGACTATCGGCCGCCACGTCAGAGCAAGACTCGATCTTATCGCTCGATAAGGAGCAGTGCGCATGTTTCCGTTTGCCGATCGCCTGCCGTTCAAGCCGCATCGCCCGACCGTTCCCGAAGTCATCGAATTTCTCACGAAGAACCGCGTTTGGCGCTCCTTCTTTCGCCACGGCTACCCCGACACTAAGCGCAATCAGGCGCTGCTGATGCAGACCAACGTCTTCCTGCACTTGTTCCCCGTTAAGGTTAGAGTCCACTCGCTCAAGGCGACCTATACGTGGGGGCTGGGCCTGATCTCGTTCTACCTTTTCCTGATTCTGACGATCACCGGCGTCCTGCTGATGTTCTATTACGTGCCGGCGGAGGATCGCGCCTACCAGAACATGCTAACGATCATGACCAGTGTAAACTATGGCGCGCTGATGCGCAACATGCACCGCTGGGCGGCGCACGCCATGGTGCTGGGCGTTTTCCTGCACATGTGCCGTGTGTTCTACACTGGCGGGCATAAAGAGCCGCGCGAGTTTAACTGGGCCATTGGCGTCCTTCTGTTGTTTGCCACCTTCTTCTTGAGCTTCACCGGCTACCTTCTGCCATGGGATCAGTTGTCGTACTGGGCGGTAACGGTCGGCAGCTCGCTCGGCCAGTATGTTCCACCTGAAGAGATCATGGGTAAGTTTAGCATCCTGATCTTGCGCGGTACGCCGGAGGTCTCGCAATCAACTCTGGTTCGCTTCTACACCTTTCACATTGTGGCGCTCCCGCTTGCCGCCGCCGTCTTGCTCACCATCCATTTCTGGCGCATCCGCAAGGACGGCGGCCTATCCGGCCCCTACGGCAAGCGCGAGGAAGAATAGCGGTAGGCAACCTCAGACCTATCTGGAGAGATTGGCAATGTCAACTGAAGCCCAACAATATGAAGGCCCTCTGCGACCGTTGTTGATTGCCGGACACGAGCGTACTCTTGAGCGCGTCAACCTCAGGCCCGACGATCAAGTGATGGCTTTTCCATACATGATCGTACCGGCTCTGGCGGTTGCGCTTGGGACGATCGCCGTGATGACGTTCTGCTCCGTCGTCGCCAACGCCCCGCTCAAGGAAATCGCCAACCCCGATCACACTCCGAATCCGTCTAAGGCGCCTTGGTACTTCATGAACCTGCAAGAGCTGCTCCTCCACATGAACCCCTCACTTTCCGGTGTCATTATTCCGACCAACTTGGTTCCTCTGCTCTTGATGGCTATTCCCTACATTGACCGCAAGGTGGACAACGTAGGGCACTGGTTCATGTCACGCAAGGGACAGGAAATCACGCTGTTCACTACGATCTACACCGTCGTGGTCGGCATCGCGTTGGCACTGTTTGATTCGTACTTTACTCTCGATCCCCTGCGTGACCCGGTGCCGCGATCGGGTGGAGCGTTCAAGGCCGTGCTGACCTATCTGGTCAAATTTGAAGGCTGGCCGGACTGGCTCACCAGTTCGCCCACCGTCGGCGGCTTTCCGATCTTCATTTACAACGACTGGTTGACCGGCTGGGTGCTGCCCTTCGGCTTGGTCATGACTGCGATAATCGCGCTGGTGTTGATCGTCAAGTTCCGCTGGAAAGGCGGCATCGAAGAGGTCATGCTGGCTTTGTTTACCGGCTTCGCGGTGACATGGCTGTTTACCACGACGGTGGGCGCCCTTTTCCGAGGGCCGAGCCAATTGCTGGGATGGCCTTGGGCGCACCCGAACGGCTATAACCCGCTTGACGACCTGCTGTAGGCGTGTCTGAGAACGCTTACTTCGCCCTGACGTGATCGTGACTTCTAGAGGAGCAACGAGATGACACAAGCCTCATCAACCGCTGACAACAAATCGGGACTGACGCGCCGGCAGTTTTTGGCCGTCGGATGGACGGTGGCCGGCCTGGTGGCGGTCGGCGAAGCCGGCGCGGCCACCCTGTCGTTCATGTATCCCCGTTTGGAAGCCGGGTCCTTCGGCGGCAAGGTTGTGATTGGCAGCGCGCAAGAAATCTTGCAGAGCCTCTCCGATCCAAAGGCCAAGCCGGTTGAGACTTTCAAGAACAGCGGGCGCTTTTACTTGACGCGCACACAGGATGGCATTATTGCTCTCTACCGCAAGTGTGTGCATCTAGGGTGTGTCGTCCCTTGGAACGATGGCGAGGATCAGTTCCACTGCCCGTGCCATGGCTCCCTGTATGATCGCAAAGGCGAGGTGCAGGGTGGCCCCGCGCCTCGGCCGTTGGACATTTTCCCGATAACTGAAGAAGGCGGTTCCCTCGTCGTGGACACGGGCAAGCAGACTCAACGCAAGGCATACGACCCGTCGCAGGTCTATCCGCTGAAGTCCTAGTGTCAGAGCAGGCTCGCTCTCGCGGCGACAAGCCGGCACATCGCCAACACGGAGTCTTTTCTTTCATATGCAAAAGCTTCTTAACCAGTACACTCAAGTCACTCTCTGGATGACGATCGTGCTGATCATCGCGGCGCCGGTCTACGTCGTGTATGACTTATTCTTGCGTCAGCCCGACAAGGTTGAGGCGTTGCACGACGAGTATGTTGATAAGGGTTCATACCTATTTGCCGCGAACCAGTGCTGGCGCTGCCATGGCTATAAGGGCGAAGGCGGCATCGGTCTGCCCTTGAACAAAACCGACTCGCTGAGCGCGCGGGAGGCAAAAGACCCGTTCATTTTTAAAACGATTGCCCGCGGGCGGCGCGGAACGCAGATGCCGCCCTGGCACAAGGACGAGGGCGGGCCGCTGGACACCGAACAGATCAAGATGTTGCGCGAGTTCATTCTCGATGGCACCCATTGGGGCAGCTACTTTGACGAGGAACCACTGCTAGTGGGCGACAAACGCTGGAAGCTCACAGACAACTTCTTGGCCGATCATAACCTCGTGCCTCCCGCACCGCTTAGCCAAGAGGATCGCGGCAAGGCCCTATTCTCCACGGCGAATTGCATAGCCTGCCACAACGTTACGTCGGAAACCAAGGTCGGCCCGGGGCTGGCTGGGATCTTCCAGAAAGACAAGTTGCCCAACGGCAAGCCCGTGAACGACGACACCATCAAAGAATGGGTGCAGAAAGGCTCAGCCTCGTACAAGAGCGATCCATCACAACAACCCTACATGCCGCCCTATGCCGGCGTCGTCAACACCGACGACAAGATGGCCGACATGATAGCCTATCTCAAAACGCTGAAAAAGTAGATTCACGAGGAAGCATGGTTGACAGAGCGGCCTCACCGAGGCGAATCGGCGAGGCCGCTCTATTTTGCATAACTCTGGCTTGCAGGTCAGTGGAACCAACCTCAGGGCTCCTCAAAAGTTGTTAGTGGCGAAGCTCGCTCCCGCTGGATTGTCAAATCCAGCGGCCCTCAGTGGCGGATATGGCTATCCGCGCACCCGCGTCGGTAGGGGCGAAGCGGCGCGCACGTATCACCGCGTGGACGAGCAGACCTCTCGCGCGCGGCTTCGCCCATTCCAGTAGCCGCGCGCCCGACTCACCGCGTGAACGAGCAGGCCACTCGCGCGCGGCTTCGCCCCTACTTCGCCCGCCCGCCAAAGGCAGTTCGGGGGCATCGAGCGAGGAGCGGAATCCTGCCCGCTGATCAAGAGACTTTTGAGGGGCCC
>JACQEC010000380.1 GCA_016200765.1 Chloroflexota bacterium
GTCACGGGGGTCGCTGCCGGCTGTAAAGTCGACCTTGTCGGCAAAGGAGGCGGCATCGGTCGTTCCCGATACGCTGGTATTCCGAAAGACCGAGACCGTACCGGAACCCAGGTTCGTGACGGCCAGGTCAGGTTTTCCATCCACGTCCAGATCCCCGATGCCCACGCCAAAAGGCGTGGTTCCGGTGGTGAAATCGACTTTTGCAGCCAAGGCTTTGTTAAAAAGCAGGTTGATGGTTTTAGAATTCAATCATGCGGTTTGATGGTGTAGTTCCACTTTGGCAAGACCCTCAGTGGAAAGAGGTTGATCTGCTTTTTCTGCTGGGACGTAAGCCGCTGTCCGGTTTGGTAAACAGTCCGATCCAAGTAGGCCTTGCAACGTAACCCGGTATCTGTACGTGTGGTGCGAATAAACTTGAGAATCGTCTCGTATCTCACCAGCGGTTGCCCCTTCCAGTTGGCACTGATCTGCGAAAACAGTCGATGCTCAATCGGGTTCCACTTTGAAGCTCCTGGTGGCAGGTGAGTCACGGTGATCTGCAGTCCACATTCATCGGCCAATTGTTGCAGGCCATATTTCCACCCATTACTGCGGTAAGCGTTGGGAGTGCCACAGTCCGCTTCAAGCAGCAGTTCCCGACACTGAGGGTACTGCTGCTGGCCCTCCTTCAGCCACCAGCGTCGGATGGCAGCCACGGCAAAGGCAGGTGTCTGATGCGAAGTCCCGATGACGACAAAACCAGCATTGCGTTTCAGATCGTAAATGCCAAAAGGGATGGCCACGCCGTCGGCATGGCTGGGGTAGTCATACTCCAACACCTCCATCGCCTCAGAGCGCCAGGTGCGACCAGCATTCCGGAAGTTTCCTACCAACTCGCGCTTCTTGGTATCCACGCTGATCACCGGCTGCCCCTCTTTGAAAAAGGCACGTCGCTTTCGCATCAGATACCGCATCTGTCGATCTCGATCCGGGTGGTGCTCTCTGGTCAGCCGCTTACGGTTGACGCGAAGTGCATAACCCAGTTGCGGCAGCAGGTGGCCAACGGTGACGTGGCTGATCGTGAAGCCTTTGCGCCGCAGGGCACATTCCAGAGCACGCAGGGTCTTGCGTGTCCACTTGAGGCCGGTGATGGGATCACCCGCCGCCGCATCCTGCAACAACGCTTCCAGTTGTTTCAGAAGTTGTGGGTGTTTTTTTCAACCGTGCGGCGACCACCACCTGCCCGACGCACACGTCCGGTCGTCGCACGGTCAATACGCTGGGCTTCTGATCGACCACGACAGATGGTGTTACGGCTGATCCCGGTGATTTCCACTAGCCGCTCGATGCCACCTCGTCCCCACTGGAGGGATAGCAGTCCCACAACGCGTCGCCGGTTTTTTTCGTCCAGGCCAGCCACCACTCGATTGATGGCTTTATGCTCTCGGGCCAGGGCACTGTAGGGATGCTGATTGCAGGGCTGACAAGCACAGCGATGCATCTTCACCTTGGAGGATTGCCTCATCGTCGCTCACCCCGTTGGATGGTGGGCAAAAGAGCATGCCGCTCAACCAGCCAACGGTATGAATACCCCTCCAAATCATCAAGTTATTTTTTAACAAAGCCTTAGCCCTGGAATCGGGCTCCAGCAGGCTGGTCTTGGAGGCGTTGGCCCCCTTGACGATCAGGGGCAGCTTGGTCTCCCTGCCGGCCACCAGATTGAAGATATCCTCATAGCCATCGTTCGAAGCGGGCTTGGACTCGAACGGGAGCATTAGGAGATAGTTAGCCTTGAGAGGCGTTGCTGTTGTTCTGTGCGATGTGGATGTAGCGCTGAAAGACCTGGTCCCAGGTGCCATTGTATTTGGCACAACGCAAGGCCAGTATCAGGTTACTGTTTTCCTGGTACCACCAAGCCCCCGCGCGTTTGAGGCGCACCTGGCAGATGAAGCGATGGGCCGATTCGATGGCTCCCGAGCCGAGGGGATAGCCGCCTTTTCGATGGCTGCCATAGGCAATTTGCTCCAGGCGGGGTGCCAAGTAGGTGAGGGTTTTCTCAATGGCCGCTTCCGCTTCTGGGGAGACCGGTTTCATCCGTTGCAGTCCCCAGATGACCCCGGCGCCCTCATTATCAAACAGCCGGGCCATGGTCGCTTCCAGCCACTCCTGAGCCTGGGGGCCGTCGGCGCCATACTGGGTTTGGGCGACGGTGTGCAAGTAGGAGGTACAATGGTAGAAGTCGAGGATCTGGCGGGCAGAAGGGAAGAGTTGCTCGACGCGCTTCCAGATCCAGGGAGCCCCATCGGCCACCACGCACAGGCGCACCTGGTCCTCCGGGATCAAGCCGGCCTCTTTGAGTTGTTGCAGGGCCTGCCCCAATTCCTCCTCGGTCTGGATCTGGTGCCACGAGACCAGGTGGACGATGCGGTCCTCATCCAACAGAAAGACCCGGAAGCCTTTGGCCTCGCGATACTCCCCGTTCCAGCGGGGGCGACGGGCACGCACCTTTTTGCGACCGGGTCGTTTCCCTTTGGCCTTTTCAGGGCGGGTGGGCACCGTCGCCCCATCGATGGCCACTACCATAATCGGTTTCCACTTCTTCCCCCCCGCTACCGCCGCGATCTGCTCCTGGACTTGGGCGGGGGTGGGGCACACCTCCAACAGGCCCAAGGGCGCACCCACTTGCTGCACCATCCCATGCAAGACCTCATCACTGATCGCCGCATCGGTCCACTGGCTCAGCCAGGCGGCCGCTTCCCGGTAGGGCATCTCCACTGCCAAGGCGCTGGCCGCTTGCTGGATATCATACTGCTTGCGATGGGCCGACAGACCCAGAGCCTGGTCCAACGGGTAGAAGCCCTGGCGGCAGCCCGCGCAGTAAAAGTAGGGCCGCTCAAGAGTAAGAGGACCCACCAAGGTCTCCACCGTGCGCCCACGGGAGGGACGGGCCGACAGCCAGCGGCCACACCCGGGGCACGCCGCCTGTTGCTGCTCCAGATAGGAGCCATAGGCCTTGGACACATAGGCCTGCAAAAGACCCCCGGTCAACGCACCCCGCCCTTGGCGCACCATCTCACTCATTTGAAACAGCGACGGGCGCTCCTCTGGGGAAGAATCCATACCGGCCTCCAGCCGATCGAGAAAAAGGTCCAACTGCTGATGCGCCCGCCGTCGAACCCCCGCCGCGACTTGCTGCTCCTGATACACCCTCAGAGAAAGAACGGCTGCGGACATCGACCTTCACTCCTTTCACAGGTTATGAC
>JACQEC010000372.1 GCA_016200765.1 Chloroflexota bacterium
GATGGGCCTTTTTCAATCTGAACGGGCAGTGGCATCGTGCGATGAATATAGCATATTTCAAGATAAAGCATGAAACCCTTCCCCATCCGTGTTATAATCCGTCGCAGTCACTTCTTCGCACAGGAGAGTCGCCATGCCCAAGCGCCGCGCCATCACCATTGACGACCTATTCGCTATCCAGACCGTCCAGGAACGGCTTGAACACATCGTGCGCTGGTTCCGCAAATACCTATAGAGATTCGATGACCGCACTTGCCGAAAACACAAAACCGCAGGCGACCGCCTTCTCCACCACCGACCTCTGGATGATCTTCCTCGGCGTGACCTGGGGCATCAACTTCGTCCTGCTCAAAGCCGCCGTCAGCGAGATGCGCCCGCTCGGCTTCGCCGGATTGCGCTTTGCGCTGGCGACGCTGATGATGCTCGCGCTCTGGCGCGCGCGGGAAGGCGGCACGCCCATCGCGCGCCGCGACTGGCCGAAGATTGCGCTCCTCGGCATCGTCGGCAACACGTTTTACCAACTGTTCTTTATCACCGCCATCAAACTCTCGACCGCCAGCAACACCTCGCTGATCGTCGCCACCTCCCCTATCTGGGTCGCGCTCTTTGGCCGCATCTTCCGGCTCGACCGCGCCAGCCGCAAAGTCTGGCTCGGCATCCTGCTCTCGTTCGCCGGGCTTTATCTGATTATCGGTTCGGGCGGCGATGTGCGGCTGGGCAGTCAATCTCTGCTGGGCGACCTGCTGGCGCTGGGTGGGGCGATGTCGTGGGCGCTGTACACGCTGTTCGCGCGGCCGGTGCTGGCGCGCTACTCGTCGCTGACCTTCACCACCTGGTCTATGGTGGCGGGCGCGCCGATCGTGCTCATCGCCGGCATCCCCGACCTGCTCCAAACCAACCTGCTAGCCGTCTCCACCAGCACGTGGCTGATCCTTGTCTTCTCCGCCACCTTCGCGCTCTCCATCGGCTACATCATCTGGAACGCCGGAGTGCACCATCTTGGTCAGGCGCGCACCGCGAACTATGTGAACCTGTCGCCGGTCGTCGCGCTGGCCGTCGGCGCGGTTTTCCTCGCCGAGCCGATACCGCTGTTGAAGTTGATCGGCGCGGCGGTCGTGCTGGCCGGCATCACGCTGGCGCGCCGGGGGTGATTTCGGGCGAAACCACCTTGCCAGCCTGTTCCCCGATATGTTAAACTAGGGCGTGTTGGCAAACACGCTCTCATGCTAGAGGTATGGTCATGCCCGCTGTATCCTTATATCGCAAGTGGCGCCCTAAAACTTTCGCCGACGTGCTGGGTCAGGATCACATCACGACGACGCTCACCAACGCCATCCACCAGAACCGCATCGCTCACGCCTACCTATTCACCGGCCCGCGCGGCACGGGCAAGACCACCACGGCGCGCATCTTCGCCAAGGCCGTCTCGTGCACGGCGGACGACGAGCGCGAGCGGCCTTGCAATCGCTGTGACGTTTGCCTCAGCGTCAACGAAGGCCGCGCGCTCGACCTGATCGAAATTGACGGCGCCTCCAACAACAGCGTGGACAACGTGCGCGATCTGCGCGAGCGCATCGGCTACTCGCCCAGCCAGAGCCGTTACAAAGTCTATATCATTGACGAAGTGCACATGCTCTCGGCGGGCGCATTCAACGCCCTGCTCAAGACGCTGGAGGAGCCGCCGCCGCACGCCATCTTCATTCTGGCGACGACTGAAGTGGATAAACTGCCGGCCACCGTTCTTTCGCGCTGTCAGCGCTTTGACTTCCGCTTCGTGCCGTTCCGGATCATCCGCGAGCACCTCGCCCAGATCGCCAAAGACGAAAACGCGCAGATCGAAGCGGGCGCGCTTGACCTGTTTGCGCGGCAGGCCGGCGGCAGTCTGCGCGATGGCATCAGCCTGCTCGACCAGATGATCGCCTACGGCAACGGGCAGGTGACGCTGGCGCAGGCGCAGGCGATACTGGGGTCGCTCGCCAGTCAATCGGTGAGCGCGCTCATCGGCTTCATCGTCGCGCGCGACGTGAGCGGCGGGCTGAACCTCATCAATCAGGCCATCGCCGACGGCGCCGACCCGCGCCAGTTTGTGCGCGAGGTGCTTGAATACCTGCGCGGCCTGCTGTTGCTGCGCGCCAGCCCCGACGGCCAGTGGCTGACCCTGCCCGCCGAGACCATCGCGGAGATGAAGGTGCAGAGCGCGGCCCTGCCGGCGGTCGAACTGCTGGCCGTCATCAAGAACTTCACGGACGCCGCCAGCCAACTGCGCAACGCCCTACAGCCGCAACTGCCGCTGGAGTTGGCATTTGTCGAATCCACGCTCCGCAACGGCTCCAACAGCGCGACCGCACCGGAAAAAGCAATCGCCGCGCCGCCGGTCGCGGCGAAGGCCCCAGCCACACCAGTCGTTGAGAAAGAAGCGCCGCCGCGTCCCGTATCGCCCCCGCCCGCCGCGGCACCGGCCAAATCCGGCGCGACGGCGGCAAAACCTGCGCCGCCCCCACCGCCGGTGGAAGCGCCGGCAGTTGCGCCTGTGGCCGTCGCCTTTGGTGCTTTGTCGCTGGAGCCGGTGCAGAAACAGTGGAAGGACGTACTGGCCGTCGTCAAGACCCGCAACCGCAACCTTGAGGCCATTCTAAAGGGCGGGTCGCCTGTCGCGCTCGAAGAAAACGTCGTGGTGCTCGGCTTTCCTTACCAGTTTTACAAGGATAAAGCGGAGGAGCCCAAGAGCAAGCAGTTGCTCGAAGAGGTCTTGAGTGAGGTCATGCGCAAGCCTCTGCGGGTGCGCTGTGAACTGACCGCGAGCGAGCCGAAGCGCGCGCCGCTGCGCCCCAAAGACAAGAAGGAACTGGCGATGGAAGACCCAGTGATCAAAGAAATCGTGGGGAAGTATGGGGCGCGCATTGCCGATGTGCAGGACGAAGCCCCGGATGAGCCGCCGGATTCATGATGCGCTGGATGACCGGCGCGCGTCGGCAGTCTAACCAGCCTGTGATTTAACCGTCAACAAGGAGCCTTCATGTCTAAGAAGCATTTCAACCGCGGCGGCCCGCCGATGGGCGGCGTTAAACCGAACCAGATGATGGGCCAGATACAGAAACTGCAACAGCAGATGATGGAAGCGCAGGAGGCGCTGGGCCGCGCGAGCGTCGAAGCCACGGCGGGCGGCGGCGCGGTCACGGTGGTGATGACCGGCCATCAGTTGGTGCAGTCGGTCAAGATCAACCCGGAAGTGGTCAGCGCCGACGACGTGGAGATCCTGCAGGACATGCTCACCGCCGCGTTCAACGAGGCAGTGGAAAAATCCCGCAAGCTGGCCGAGGAGAAGATGGGGCCGCTGGCCGGCGGCCTCAAAGGCATGGGGCTCTTTTGAACTCGATCCCCCCATCGGTCACCCGCCTGATAGACGAATTCAGCCGCTTGCCGGGCATCGGGCCGAAAACCGCTTCGCGCTTGACCTACTACCTATTGCGTATGCCCGACGAGCAGGCGAAGTCGCTGGCGGCGGCGCTCTCCGACCTGAAGGAGAAAACCGTCACCTGTCAGGTCTGTTTTAACATCGCCGAGCGGTCGCCCTGCGCCACCTGCGCCGACGAAGCGCGCGACCATAGCCTGATCTGCGTCGTGGAAGAGCCGCTGGACGTTATGGCGATCGAGCGCACGCGCGAGTTCAAGGGGACGTATCATGTGCTGGGCGGCGCCATCAACCCGATTGAAGGCATCCTGCCGGAGGACTTGAAGATCGCCGAACTGGTAGCGCGGGTGAAGCGCGAGGACATCCACGAGGTCATTCTGGCGACCAACCCGAACCTCGAAGGCGAATCCACCGCCGCGTACATCCAGCGCCAACTGGCGCCCCATACGCGCAAGGTCACGCGCCTCGCGCGCGGCTTGCCCATCGGCGGCGATCTGGAATACGCCGACGAGGTCACGCTGATGCGCGCCATCGAGGGCCGCCGCGAGATGTGATGGGCGCGCTCCATGCCTCCCTTGCGCGTTGCCAGCGCGCTGCTCTACGGCTTTTTCCTGCGCTGTCCGCGCTGTCACAAGGGACGCCTGTTCAGGCGGCGCTTTCAGATGCGGATTGCGTGCCCGCTGTGCGACCTGTGGTTTGAGCGCGCTTCGGGCGAGATCACCGGCGGCATGGGCATTAACGCCGTCGTGACGTGCCTCCTTATGGTGACGCTGGCGCTGGTGTTCGCCTTCACACCGCGCCTGCCCGTCGGGCTGGCGATTATCGCGCTGATTATCGTCGGCGGGGTCTTCCCGATTGTCTTCTATCGCTCCTCGCGCGGCCTCTGGGTCAGTTTCCTCTATTTGACTGGCAACCACGACGAGCCGGATTAGGCTCGCGCCAGCCATGTGCCATGTGAGCAACCGTTCAACATTCGGTGCAAGCCACACCGCAATACGCTGTGTCGGGGCGCAGGCCGTGCGCCCCGACAACGGATGGTGTGCCAGCGCCCGTTTCACCAGCCGTTGAACAATCACGTCACCATTTTGAGTCTTGACACGCCAACCGCATACGGGGTATAGTGATACCAACCCGATTCCCTTTTTTCCTCTGGTCACAAGCGCATAACGGAGGTTGAGATGCACCGCAGAACCTTTTCGTCCGTGTTATGGGTTGTCCTCGCGTTAGCCAGCATCGCCGCCGCGCCGGCCAGCGCGCCCGCGCAGTGGCGGCCATTCACGACCAGCAACGTGCCCACTGCGACCGCCGCGCACATGATCGCCTACGACAGCGCGCGCGGGGTGGTGGTCAAGTTCGGCGGGTCAGATAGTAGGGGTTACGGTATCAACGAGACGTGGGAGTTGGATGTGCGCACGCGCCTCTGGACGAAACGTACGCCCGCCCATTCTCCCTCGGCGCGCGCTGCTGGCACGCTCGTCGACGATCAGGCACGCAGGGTGACCGTGCTATTTGGCGGCTCTGATTTTACTTACTTAGGGGATACTTGGTTGTGGGATGGCACTGATTGGACGCAGGTCTTCCCCGCGCATAGTCCAGCGGCTCGTACGGGACAAGGAGCAGCCTATGATTCGCGCCGACAGCAGGTCGTCGTCTTCGGTGGTTATGGCTACTATCCCCCCGGCTTCTTCGATGACCTGTGGCAGTGGGATGGCACGGATTGGAGCGAGCGCACGGCCACCACACGCCCACCCGCACGCTGTTGCATGGCGTTTGCTTACGACAGCCAGCGCGATGCGTTGGTGCTGTTCAGCGGTAATGGCGGAGGTTGCTGTCTGCTGACTGATACTTGGGAGTGGATCAATAAAACTTGGATGCAACGCCTACCGGCAAATAGTCCGGTAGGGCGTACATTTGCTACCAGTAGCTACTCACCCCAAGGCGGTTACACGATGATCTTTGGGGGCGAGGATGCCAATCTGGTCTTTCACAGCGACACGTGGTTGTGGGAGGGCACGAACTGGACGCAGAGCACCGGCACGCGCCACCCCTCTGCTCGCACCAACGAATATGGCGGGGTCTATGTCGCCGGGCTACGCGGTATCTTGATGCATGGCGGCTATGATGGAGGTACGCGCTTTACCGATACGTGGGTCTTCGCCGATCCACGCTGACGACTGAAGTGACGAGGTTGGCTATTGAAAGGAGCCGGTATGAAACGTAAAATCATCCTCGCGTCCATGACGCTGGCGGCGATCCTCTTCGCGGCGGTCGCCCTCTCGCTGCCGCCCGCCGCAGGCGCGCAGGGAACTCCCGTCATTAGCTGTCAAGTCAACATCTATACAGAGACCATCTCCATCGCACAGACCGGAGTCAACCTGAGCACCACGATTCGGGTGCCGAAGGCTCAGATCGATTCTGCCCAGCCATATTACTGCCCGCCGCTGGCCAACCACAAGTGGCCGATGATCATCACCATGCACGGCATCGGCCAGGACAGGTCGAATGTGGATGCCATCGCCGCCAGCAACGCGCAGAGCTTGGCTGTGATCGCGGTGGACTTCGACTGGCGCGGGCACGGCGCCAGCAGCGGCTTCTTCGACTGGAGCGTCTCGGGCGAGTGGGACGACCTGCGTAGATTGACCAACTATCTGATTGATACATATCAAAATACCGCCGGCAAGATTGACTCGACGCGGCTCGGCATCGAAGGGCGCAGCCTCGGCAGCGAGCACACCGAAATGGCCGCCGCGCGCAGCTGGACCTGGGAGTATCCCTACACCTCCGCCGTCGCCTTCGATAACAGCAGCTTCCCCGAACTCCACGACGCCGTCAACGGCTGTCTCAACAACTCCGCCAGCCAGTGGCTGCCCTCCGCCATCACCACCATCAATTGGCTGACCGGAACGGACACCACCCTGCGCTCCTACTACGCCAACAACAACGTGCTGTCGTGGACAAACTACTTCAGCGACACCTCCCGCAACTGGAGCCAGTACCTCAACACCATCACCACCACCCGCCTGTTCGAGCAGGTCTCGTGGACCGACCTCATCCAATACCCGAACCAGTCGTTCGACGTCTTCCATATCAACCCCTCCCCGCTCAGCCCCAGCCAGACCAAGCGCCTTTATATGGCCGCCAACGGCCACGAAGAGTTCCTGGTCTTTGCCGACGTATACTTGCAGAAGATCGCCGACCGGCGCGGCTGGCATCAGACCTGGCTGCGCGACCGCCCGGCGCTCGACGGCGGGGCCGTGACCTACCTCGAATACCTGCCGGGCGACCCGACCGTGATCACCAATCACGTGATCATCACCAACAGCAACGATTGGCCGCCGACCGGCGCGGCGACGCTGACCGTCTACCTACGCGACAACCATAAGTTGACGGTCGGCAAACCCAAACCGGCGCAGGACAACGGCTTTGAGATCATCACGAACACCTTTACCGACGCCGCCAGCGCCTACACCCCCTTGGTCGCGCTGGGCGAGAGTCCCTCGTACACCTCCTACCCCACCTACTTCGTCACGACCACGGCCGTGTTCACCACCAATATCCTCTCGCAGACCGTGCATTGGCTGGGCGCGCCGGACATCCACTACTTCACCTCCGCCGATAGCCGCCCCTACCACCTTCAGGCGCAGTTCTTTGACGTGACGCCCGGCGGGCCGGAAGCGCTGATTACGCGCGCGAACTCGTGCTGGGGCACCGACGCGACCGCCGACCCGGCCAACCGGACGGTGACCGGCTTGAGCCATGCGCGGCTGATCACGACCGGCCATCAGATCAAGGTGGTCTTCTCCGATGTGGACCTCGAAACGTCCGCGCCGATCAGCACGACGCTGCTGCGGATGAGGCCGGTCTTCGGCAACTACACGGCGCACATCTCGCACACCGCCTTCCTCTCGACCTCGATCACCCTGTGGCTGTCGCCGACCGTCGGCATCTTTCAGGACGACCCGGAGGCGTTCAATTGGGGTGGCGACGGCGTGCCGGACGCCCCGGTGGTGGCGCTGGCGGAGGGGGGTGTTGGCCCGACACGGGATGACAACCCGCTGGGCGGTTCGGCGGGGCTGGGGTTGAGCCCACCATTCCACTTCACCGCCTATGGCCGTGATAGCGTCACCATCGCCCCGCAGACGCCCCGATTGGCGGTGCCGGGGCCGACGGTGAGCATCGAGGCGCTGTACCTGCCGGAGCAGCCGAACGGCGACACCTGGTATGCCAGCGTGGTCGAGGTGCAGTTCTTCTGCCAACCCGGCGCGGCGCCGCTCGTCCGTTGTCCGGGCACCGTGTGGTTGAAGACGGACGGGCCGAACCAGACGGTGACCGGCACAGCCGTGGACGCGCTGGGCAACACGGCGACGCTGACGGTCGGGCCGTTCAACATAGACCGCACCCCGCCGGTGATCACGGGGCCGGGTGTGCTCACGGCTAGTGGTTGCGGCACGGCGAATTATGCGGTACAGTATGGCGCGACGGACGCGCTGAGCGGGGTGGCGCACGTCGAGGCGACGCTGAACGGTGCCGTGGTCACGTCGGGCGATGTGGTGAGCCTGCCGGTGGGCGACAGCGCGCTGGTGGTGACGGCGGGCGATGGGGCGGGCAACCAGAGCACGCAGACGTTCAATCTCAAGTGCAGCTGAGCGCCCCACGCGCTGACCGTTCAACATGCGGTGCAAGCCGCGCCGCAATACGCTGTTGTTGGGGCGCACCGCCTCTGCGCCCCTAACCAGAAACGCGCGCGACGGCGTCCAAGCCGTTTGCGGTAACGCGCGGCGTGTGCTATAATACTAGGACTTTCGCTTGAGCAAGTCGCATGGTAAGATGCAGCTATGATTACCAAACTTCAATATGTCGAGTATCTCATCAGTACGGTCGCCAACTTCACAGGCACACACCTCGCAGAGCACCTAGACGGCGTGAGCCATGA
>JACQEC010000373.1 GCA_016200765.1 Chloroflexota bacterium
CTGCTGGCGCGGCAGGTCGAGGTGCCGGCGATGGTGGTCTTTCTGAACAAAGTGGACATGATGGACGACCCGGAACTGCTGGATTTGGTGGAGTTGGAACTGCGGGAGTTGCTGACGACCTACGGCTTTCCGGGGGAGACGATCCCGATCGTGCGCGGGAGCGCGCTGACGGTGCTGGAATCGAAGAGCGTGGACGTGAACGCGGCGGAGTACCGGCCGATCTGGGAGTTGATGCACGCGGTGGATGCGTACATTCCGCAGCCGGTGCGGGAAGTGGACAAGCCGTACCTAATGCCGATCGAGGACGTGTTTGCGATCAAGGGGCGGGGGACGGAGGTGACAGGGCGGGTGGAGCGCGGGCGGGTGAAGGTGGGGGAAGAGACGGAGATTGTGGGGTTGAAGGAGACGCGCACGACGGTGGTGACGGGGGTGGAGATGTTCCGGAAGTTGCTGGACGCGGGGGAAGCGGGGGACAACATCGGGGTGTTATTGAGAGGGATCGAGCGGACGGACGTGGAGCGTGGGCAGGTGTTGGCAAAGCCGGGGAGCATCCAGCCGCACACGAGTTTCAAGGGGGAAGTGTACGTGTTGAAGAAGGAAGAGGGGGGGCGGCACACGCCGTTTTTCAACGGGTATCGGCCGCAGTTCTTCATCCGGACGATGGATGTAACGGGGAACGTGAACCTGCCGGAGGGGGTCGAGATGGTGATGCCGGGGGACAGTGTGACGATGGACGTGAAGTTGATCGTGCCGGTGGCGTTGGAGCAGGGGAGCCGTTTTGCGATCCGGGAAGGCGGGCGGACGGTAGGCGCGGGTGTGATCACCAAAATTATTGAATAAGCGGTGGACGGAAGACGAAGAACGAATGCCGTCTGGCGTTCTTCGGCCTTCATCTCTTTGAGGACAGGCATGGCCAAACAAAAGATTCGCATTCGACTTAAGAGTTATGATCATCGCGTGCTTGATCAATCTGTCAAGCAGATTGTGGATATCGCTGAAAAGACCGGAGCCATTGTGGTTGGACCGGTTCCGCTGCCGACCCAGATTGAGAAGTTCACGGTCATGCGCTCTACTTTCATTGACAAGGACTCGCGTGAGCAGTTTGAGATACGCACGCACAAGCGGCTGATTGACGTGATTGAGCCGGGCTCCAAGACGATTGAGAATCTGACCAAACTGAATTTGCCGGCCGGCGTAGATATTGAAATTAATCTGTAAGCGGCTGGGAGTTTGGGGGATTAGCTTACCGGGTGGATGGGGCGCAGATTGGTCCTTACCCGCTAATCGCTCAAATCACCGGCAACTCGCGACGAGGGAATTATGAGAGGTTTGATCGCCAAGAAGTTGGGCATGACCGGGCTATTCAGCGAAGGCGGCGGCGAACTGGCCGGCGTCACCGTGCTGGAGGCCGGACCATGCTTTGTGACACAAGTCAAAACGAAGGACAGCGACGGCTATGAAGCCATCCAGCTCGGCTTCGGCGCGATTGCGGCAGAGCGCGTGCGCAAGACGTTGAGCCAAGGCGCGCGCGGGCATCTGGGTCTGCTCAAGAGCGACGAGAAGCATCCGACGCGCAAGGCCAGCGCCGATATCCCGCCCGTGCGGTACTTGCGCGAGGTGCGGGTGGACAACGCGGCACAGTACGCAGTGGGGCAGAAATTGATGGCTGACGTGTTTGCCGTCGGAGACGTGATTGAGGTGGAGGGCATCTCGAAGGGCAAGGGCTTTGCGGGGGTGATCAAGCGGCATCACTTCCGGGGCGGCCCGAAGACCCACGGCCAGTCTGACCGGAATCGCGCGCCCGGTTCATCCGGCGCGACGACCACGCCGGGGCGCGTGATGAAGGGGATGCGGCGCGCCGGTCGAATGGGCGATGAGACGGTCACACAGCCAAGCCTAAAGGTTGTGATGGTGGATGTAGAGCGCAATTTGATCGCGGTACGCGGCAGTGTGCCGGGCGCCGCGAACGGCGTGGTTCTGCTGCGCGACATGAAGCCATCAGGCAAGAAAAAGTAAGCGCGACTTCCAGAGGTCTTCTGATGAGAATACCAGTACGCAATATGCAGGGCGATTCGATTGCTGAATTAGACCTGCGCGACGACATCTTCGGCATCAAGCCGAATGAGGCGGTGATGCATCAGGCCGCCAAGCGGCAGTTGGCGAACAACCGGCAGGGCAACGCGGACACCAAGACACGCGCTGAAGTGGCCGGCGGCACCCACAAGGTCTACCGGCAGAAGGGCACCGGCCATGCGCGGCAGGGCGATAACCGCGCGCCGCACTGGCGCAAGGGCGGCATTGTCGGCGGCCCGACGCCGCGCTCGTATGAGCAATCCATGCCGAAGAAGATGCGACGTCTCGCGTTGAAGTCAGCCCTGTCTGTGAAGACACAGGCGAATCAGTTGATCGTGCTGGACGAACTGAAGTTTGAGGCGCCGCGGACGCGCAACATGCTGAACCTGCTGACGGGCTTGAAGGTGGATTCGCGGGCGCTGGTGCTGTTGTCGGGCAGTGAAGAGCACGTGGGGCTATCGTGCCGCAACCTGCCCGACGTGAAGACGCTCGACGCCAAGTACCTCAATGTGATTGACCTGTTGGGCTACGATGCCGTGATTGCGTCCAAGTCGGCCATCGCGCTGATTGAGCAGACGTACGGGAAGTAGCGCGCTATTCTGTATCACCGATCATCGAGTGAACCATGCATATCTTTGATACGATTATCCGTCCGGTAGTCACCGAGAAAACGACCGATCAGGCTGACGAGGGGCGCTATGCGTTCGAGGTCAACCGGCGCGCCAACAAGATGCAAATCAAGCAGGCCGTTGAGGCGGCTCATAAGGTGCGGGTGGCGGAAGTCAACATTATTAATGTGCCAGCCAAGCCGCGCCGATACGGGCGATTCGTGACCACCAAGCCGGGCTGGAAGAAGGCGATTGTGACGCTGGCCGGAACAGACCGTATCACGCTGTTTGAGGGAGTGTAAGATGCCCATCAAGATTTACAAGCCCACGTCGCCGGGGCGTCGCGGCTATATCTCCGTCGCAACCGACGACATTACGACCAGCACGCCGCATCGTCCACTGTTGACCGATCAGCGCAAGCGCGCCGGCCGCAACGTGCGCGGGCTTGTGACGGTGCGCCATCAAGGGGGCGGGCATAAGCAGGCGTACCGCATCATTGATTTCAAGCGCGATAAACTCGGCATCCCTGCGAAAGTCGCGACCATCGAATACGATCCCAACCGGTCGGCGCGCATTGCGTTACTGCACTACGCCGATGGTGAAAAGCGCTATATGCTGGCGCCGCTGGGCCTCAAAGTAGGCGATAGTGTCAAGTCGGGGCCTGATGCAGAATTGCGGGTTGGCAACGCGCTGGCGCTATCTAATATACCGGTCGGGACACAAATTCACAATATCGAATTGAAGCAGGGGCGCGGCGGACAGATCGTGCGCTCGGCGGGCAGTTCTGCGCAGTTGGTCGCGAAGGAAGGCGGCATGGCGACCGTGCGCCTGCCGTCCGGCGAAATGCGTTATGTGGCGATCACGAACATGGCCACCATCGGACAGGTCGGCAACATAGACCACAGCAACCAGAAATTGGGCAAAGCGGGGCGAAACCGCTGGAAGGGCAAGCGCCCGTCGGTGCGCGGCGCGGCGATGACGCCGCGCGACCACCCGCACGGCGGCGGCGAAGGCAAGGCGTCTATCGGGATGCCGAGTCCGAAGAGCCCGTGGGGCAAGAAGACGCTGGGCAAGAAGACGCGCAACAATCCCCGCACCGACCGGTTGATTATCCGGCGGAAGCGGTAGAGCGTGAGGCGTCAAAGGTGGAGCGCGTTAGAATTCGCGTTCCATGGATGACGTGTCACCCATCCGGGAGTGGCTATGGGACGTTCTCTGAAAAAAGGGCCGTTCATTGACCCGAAATTGCTGAAACGAATTGAAGCGATGAACGCGCGCAGTGACCGCAAGGTTGTCAAGACATGGTCGCGGGCATCGCAGATTTCACCGGAGATGGTCGGCCACACGATTGGCGTGCACGACGGCCGGCGACACGTGCCGATTTTCATCACCGAGAACATGGTGGGCCACCGTCTCGGCGAGTTTGCGCCCACGCGGCATTTCCGGGCGCACTCCACCAAGGAAAAGGCGACAGGCGTAGCCGAAAAAGCGTAGGTCGTCCGCAGATCGAGACTATGGAATCCACCATCTGAGATCGGTATTGAGTGGGGTTCGATATGGCAGAGA
>JACQEC010000038.1 GCA_016200765.1 Chloroflexota bacterium
GCGCCGGGTCAACCGCTCGACACGCCCGCTTACAACCAGCGGCTGGCCGATCGGCACCCGCTTCAAGAAGCGCATTTCCAACTTGGCCGTCATCATCCACTGCTCGCGCCCGCCAGTCATGGAAGCGCGCCCGATGGTCTCGTCTAACAGCGCGGTCACGATGCCGCCGTGCAAGATGCCCGGGTAGCCCTGATGCTCCGGCTTCGGCGTGAAGCGCGCCAGCAGGCTGCCATCTGCCTGCTCGTAGAAAGACAACTTCAGCCCGATCGGGTTCTCCATGCCGCACAGAAAGCACATCTGCGAGTTCGGCTGTTTGCGCTGTTTCGTCATATCACTCCGTGAACGATCCCTTCCCTCCTCACCCCCCGACCCCCT
Organism: Chloroflexota bacterium; assembly: GCA_016200765.1. GTDB lineage: Bacteria > Chloroflexota > Anaerolineae > JACRMK01 > JACRMK01 > JACQEC01. The sequence continues at coordinate 376 of JACQEC010000038.1, forward strand.
CTCCTGATGGAAAAGCGCCATCATGAAGAGGGGGAGTTGGAGGAGATAAGGCGGAGGCTTTCGCCAAAGGGATTACATGAAGAAACCCGTCCCCGACTGGATCGGGGACGGGTTTCCAAGAGGTCTCTAGGCGGCTTGGCCCTTCTTCTGCCGGCGCCGTCTGCGGCGGCTCGACGGCCCCGCGGACTTCGGCGCGTCGGGCTCGGTCGCGGGCTCGTCCCCATCATCGTCCGGCTCCGGTTCTGTCTGCGGGCTGATAGCATCGGACAGGGTGCGATAAAGCGCGCTGGGAATGGCGGGGGTCGTGTGCTGAAGCAGATACACTTTCAGGTCCTTCAACGCCATGATGTCGTCGCGGCCATCCGCGACCTCCAGCACCGCTTTAGGGTTGCCGAACACGATCAATGAGGCTATCGGAGCGTCCAGCTCAACCAGTTTCAGCCAGCCCTGCAGTTTCTTGATCTGGGTCTCCGCCTCTGCAATCGGGTTGCCGAGGCCGCCGTGCCGCCAGTCGTGCCAGATGCGCCGAATCCCGCCCGGCTGTATCCATTGCTTGCCGTCAAATTTGATCGGCCCGCTGTCGCTCTTCATCAGGATCACAAAGAGTCCCGTGGGGGTCAGCAGCAGATGGTCGGCGGGCGTATTGTAGTTGATGAGCCGGTAGCGCTTGTCCAGCCCCTTCAGCGTCTTGGCGAGCTTCTGGTCATCGCGCGGCTCGACCAGCCAGCGCTCGGCCAGCCGCCCGCCGATGGTCGAGATAATCGTGCCGGCGATCAACGAAATATAGGAGAGCAGTAAGTATTCCGGCGCTTGAAAGTTCGAGGCCGGGTTCGCCAGCCCCAATACGGCTACTGCCAGACCCGGCAACATGATCGCCAGGCCGCCCAGGCTGAAGCGCTTGGCAACCGTGACCTTGCTCTCGACAACCTTCGTGTTGGTATAACTATTCATGTGCAGTGGAGGCCATTTCTAAGTTTGAGTCTAACGGGTATCGCCCCATCACCAGACAGGCATTCTGCCCGCCCAGCCCGAACGAATTGGACAGCGTGTACCTGACCACCGCCGGGCGCGCGGTATTCGGCACATAGTCGAGGTCGCAGGCCGGGTCCGGCGTTTCGTAGTTGATCGTCGGGTGAATGATCTGGTCGCGCAAGGTCATCACGCACGAGATCGCCTCAATCGCGCCCGTCGCGCCAAACGAATGCCCGACCATAGATTTGGTCGAACTGATCGGAATCGCGTAAGCCCGCTCGCCAAACAGCGTCTTGATGGCCAGCGTCTCCACCGCGTCGCCGATGGGCGTGCTGCTGCCGTGCGCGTTGATGTAGTCAATCTGCTCCGGCTTTAATCCGGCGTCCTCAATCGCCCAGCGCATGGCGCGCACCGCCCCTTCGCCCACCGGGTCTGGCGCGGCCACGTCGTAGGCGTCCGACGACGCGCCATAGCCAAGCACTTCCGCATAAATCTTCGCGCCGCGCGCTTCGGCGTGCTCCAACTCTTCCAGCACCAGAATCGCCGCGCCTTCGCCCACACAGAAGCCGTCGCGGTTTTTGTCAAACGGGCGGCTGGCGCGCTCCGGCTGGTCGTTGCGCGTGGACAGCCCGCGCATGGCTGAAAAGCCGATGATGCACACCGGCAGCAGCATCGCCTCCGCGCCCCCGGCGAGGATGACCTCCGCCCGCCCCCAGCGGATGGCCTCCATCGCCTCACCCACCGCCTGCGTGCCGGCCGCGCAGGCCGTGACGACGCTGTTGTTAAAGCCCTTCGCGCCGTAGTGCAGGCTGACGTGGTGCGCGGGCATGTTCGCCAGCGACTCCGGAACCGAAAACGGGCTGACCCGCTTCCAGCCTTTCTCGCGGATGACCTCGACGCCCTGCAGGGCCATATCAAATCCGCCAATCGCCGACCCCATCACGACGCCCACCCGATCCGCTTCGGCGCCTGCGCGCAGGGCGTCGGTCAGCCCCGCGTCGCCCAGCGCCTCTTTGGCCGCGCCAATCGCCAACTGCGAACAGCGCGCCATACGGCGCGCTTCCTTAAAGTTCATGAACTGGGTGGGGTCAAAGCCTTTGACCTCGCCCGCGATCTGGGTCGGATATTCGGATGGGTCGAAGGTGGTGATGCGCCCGATGCCCGAACGTCCGTTGAGCAGGCCGTCCCAATGGTCTTTCACGTTCAGCGCCAGCGGCGTAATCGCGCCCAGCCCAGTGACCACAACCCGCCGCATCCGGCGGTAATGATTGCCGTTCCCCATCACTCGCTCCTACGGGCAGGGACAAGCCCTGCCCCTACTGGTTGGTTTCGAGTTCGGCGACCTGTTGAATGGCGCCCAACACATCGGCCTCGACCGCGCGCATGGCCGCGCGGATCATGTTCTTGACCGCCTTCGGGGTACTGCGTCCATGACCAATAATCACAACACCGTCCACGCCCAAAAGTGGCGCGCCGCCGACCTCCGCGTAGTCCAGACGCGCCGACACGCGGTCAAAGGCCGGCTTCGCCAAGAGGCCGCCGATAGCCGTCAGCGGACTGCGCTTGATCTCCTGCCGTATCACGTCGCGCATCATCGCCGCAACCCCCTCGGCCGTTTTGAGCAGGATATTACCATCGAAGCCGTCGCACACGACCACATCGGCCAGTTGGTGCAGGACATCCTTGCCTTCGATGTTGCCGACAAAGTTTAAGGCCGTCATCCCCTTGAGAAGCGCGTGCGTCTCCTGCACCAACTGGTTGCCCTTCGTCTCTTCCTCGCCGTTGGCGAGCAGTGCCACGCGCGGCCGCGAGATGCCCAAGACCTTCTCGGCGTAGATACTGCCCATCAACGCAAACTGTTGGAGGTATTCCGGCTTGCAGTCGGTGTTCGCGCCGACGTCAATCACCAGCAGGGGCTGAACATCGCGCGGCACGACGGCGGCCAGCCCGGGCCGCTTCACGCCCTTGACACGCCCTAGCGTGAACAGCGCGGCGGCCATCACCGCGCCGGTGTTGCC
>JACQEC010000369.1 GCA_016200765.1 Chloroflexota bacterium
GACGACCGGCTTTCTCAGGCGCACCACCAAATTCGCAGTGGATTGGTCGAGCTCGGTCGGGCCCAACCCGGATCGGACATTTCGGACACGGGCGACCTCGGCGACGGGACCATGCGTCCCGATACGACCGCTAGCCAATCCCCCAAAGCCCGCGGCGACGCGCGCTCCGCAAATTGACAGGTCTGCGGCTCTCTCCTATAATCGTAATGTTGGCTCTCTAGCGTAAGAGTCATGCAATACAACGTGGCGCAACTGATGAAACAGCGCACCGGCGCGACGCGTTCCTACGTGGTCCAGTCAAGCCTTGAGCGCCTAGACCCGGACATTGTCGCCGTAGATGAATTAACGGGCGAGTTGCGGGCGATGCGCACGGTTGATGGCGTGCTGATCACAGGAACGCTCACCACCACCATCGAACTGCATTGTGATCGCTGCTTGAGGCCGTTTGCCTGCCCGCTTGAACTCACGCTCGAAGATGAGTTCAAGCCGACGATTGATATAGCCACCGGGGCTAGCTTGCCGGTCGTCGCGGGTGATAACGGTAATCGGACAGATGAATTTCACATCCTAGACGTCAGTGAAGTCGTTCGCCAGCAAATTCTAGTCACGAGCCCGCTTCACCCGCTCTGTCGCGACGATTGCAGGGGGCTTTGCATGACGTGTGGTCAGGACCTCAACGAGTCAGACTGCGATTGTATCGAGGAAGAGCTAGATCCGCGCTGGGGCGCTTTGCGCACTCTGCTGAAGTAGGGATGGCGCTGCACCCGCAGGTAGACCAGAGAAAGGAGATAATTCGGGATGCCCCCTCAACCCAAACGGAAGTTGTCGAAGGGCCGCCGCGACCGACGCCGCAGCCACATGGCATTGACTGCGATCCACCTGGTGGAATGCACCCAGTGCCATGAACCTAAACTGCCGCATCGCGTCTGCCTGAACTGTGGCACGTACGATGGCATTGAAGTGCTTGAGATGAAGACGCAAAAGGCCAAATAGGTCGCTTCTTTCCCATGTTCCGCCTAGCCGTGCTGGCTCTGTAGGATTGCACGGCTTATTTTTTGGCTGTGAGAACTATCATGTCCTCGATGGCGTTCGTGTTTCCCGGGCAAGGATCGCAATTCGTCGGCATGGGCCGCGACCTCGTTGATCTGCCCCGCGCTCAAGGCGTGCTCGCAACAGCCGATCAGCTGCTTGGATTCTCGCTGACTCAGTTGATGATCAACGGCCCCAAGGAAACGCTCGATGATACCCTAAACACCCAGCCCGCGTTGTTTACCTTGAGCGTGGCAATCTATGAATGCTTGCCAAATCCGACCGCGGCGTTCGTCGCCGGCCATAGCTTGGGCGAGTACGCCGCTCTGTACAGCGCTGGCGTGTTCTCTTTCGCCGATGGATTGCACCTCGTCCGCGAACGTGGGCGATTGATGAAGCAAGCGGGTGCCGCAAACCCGGGCGGCATGGCCGCGATCATTGGGCTGGACGACGCCACGATCAGCGCCATCTGCGCGAGTGCAGGCGGCGTGCAGGTAGCCAATTATAATTCACCCGGGCAGGTCGTTATCTCCGGCACGAAGAGTGGCGTAGCCGCCGCGATGCAAGCCGCCAAAGACCGCAGGGCCCGGTTAGTTCGAGCGCTCGACGTAAGTATCGCCGCCCATTCCGAACTGATGCAGCCGATCGTCACAGAATTTGCGGAGGCTGTGCGCGCGACGCCAATGCGCGCTCCGGCAGTGCCAATCATCGCCAATCTTACCGCGGCGCCGCTCGTGGACGTCGAGTCCGTGCGCAAGGAATTGATTGGGCAACTCACGGGCTCCGTGCGCTGGACTCAAACTGTAGAGTTCATGGCGGCATGCGGTGTCAACACCTTCGTCGAGATCGGCCCTGGCGATGTGCTGACAGGATTAATCCGGCGCATCGTCAAGGACGCAAAGCTGATCAAGGTAAACGACATAGCGGGTGTGATGGCCTACGCTGAATCGGCCGCGATGGCCGGCTGATGGCTTCCATGTTGAGATGCCTGCATAGGAGCAACCATGATTGATCTGTCGGGCAAGGTCGCTCTCGTTACCGGCGGCTCGCGTGGCGTCGGGCGCGCGATCTGCTTGAAACTCGGCGAGATGGGCGCTAGAGTCGCCGTGAACTTTCACACCAACGCCCTCGCCGCGCAAGAAGTGGTCACAGCTATAAAGAATATGGGTAAGGGCGGCGACGCCATCGCAGTCCAAGGTGATGTCAGTCGCGCCGCAGATGCCGCCCTGTGCGTCAAGGCGACGACGGATGCCTTTGGCCGGCTCGATATATTGGTGAACAATGCAGGGACCACTCGTGATAACTTGCTCGTGATGATGAAAGAGGAGGATTGGGATTTCGTCCTCAGTACCAACTTAAAGAGTGTCTACAACATGTCTAAGGCCGCCTTGCGCCCGATGATACGGCAAAAATATGGGCGCGTGATCAACATTACGTCTGTGGCCGGCGTAGCGGGCAATGCCGGACAGGCTAACTATTCAGCATCCAAAGCGGGCATGATTGGCTTCACCCAATCTATGGCCAAAGAATACGGCGCCAAGAATATAACGGTCAATGCCGTCGCGCCGGGCTTTATTCCGACCGACCTGACCAACCCACTTCCGCAGGAAGTCAAGGACCAGATGCTAAAGCTCACACCGTTAGGGCGCTTCGGCACACCTGAGGACGTGGCGAACACAGTCGTATTTCTTGCATCAGATTCCGCGAGTTTCATCACGGGTCAAGTTCTCCGCGTAGATGGCGGCCTCATCGTCTGAGCGCACGCTACGTCAGTTGTCCTCGGAGGTCGTGCACGCGGAAAATGGGATACGACATTCATGGTAGAGAGACTCCACACACATGAAAGCACGTCGCCAAGCCCGCATGGTCGTGTTGCAAGCGCTTTATGAGGCGGACTCTAGCCATCATGGGCTAGAGGAGGCGTTGGAAAACCGGCTCACCGAAACACCGCTGGCCGCCAGCAGCGACGTGTTCGTGCGCCAGCTCGCCCTGGGAGTCACAAAGGAGCAAGCGGTTCTCGATCTGATCATTCGCCAAATTGCTCCGGAGTGGCCCCTCAGCCAGCTCGCGGTTGTCGATCGAGCCATATTGCGGATGGGCGTCTATGAACTTCTACTAGATCAGTCCACTCCGTTAAAAATCGTGATCAACGAAGCGGTCGAATTGGCCAAACTATTCGGTAGCGAGACGAGCGCGCGCTTCATTAACGGCGCTCTCGGCGCGCTCGCTGACCGGTATAACGAGTTTGACCAACAGGTCGCCAATCACCGGCAACTTTCGAAGCTCGCCTGATGGCTGCCTACCTGCGGTTCCTTTGGATGGATTTGCATGGGTGATGCTCTTTCAATCGTCTTGCTGATCTTGGTGGCGATCTTGGTGATCGGACCCAAAAAGCTGCCAGCCGGCCTTGAGGCACTGTGGCTGACCTGGACGAAC
>JACQEC010000376.1 GCA_016200765.1 Chloroflexota bacterium
GTCATCCTCGCCATTGACGTGTCGGGCTCGATGCGCGCCGAAGACATGAAGCCCAACCGCATCGAGGCCGCGAAGTCTGCCGCGCGCGCCTTCGTCGAGCGGCAGGAGCCGAGCACGCGCGTCGGCGTCGTTTCATTTTCCGGCGGCGCGTTCATGGTGCAGGCGCCGACCAGCGATCACATTGCGCTGCTCGACGCGATCAACCGGTTGAATACCCAGCGCGCGACGGCCATCGGGAGCGGCCTGCTGACCTCGCTCGACGCCATCGCGGAGGCCACCGGCGCCGACCTGCCCCCTGCGCAGTTAGCCATTGTCACGCGGCCCTCGTCGGCGCCCGCCCAGCCGACGCCCACGTCCGTGCCCCAGGGCACGTATTCACCGGCTATCATTATTTTGCTGACCGATGGGCAGAACACCACTGGCCCACTGCCGCTTGACGCGGCCAAGGTGGCCGCCGGTCGCGGGGTGCGTGTGTTCACGATTGGCATCGGCACCCTGCAGGGTGCAACCTTGAGCCCGCCGGGCGGCGGTGACGGGGGCTTCGGCGGCGCGCCGGGTGGCGGCTTTGGCGGGGGCGGCGGTGGTTTTGGCGGCGGCGGCTTTCGCACGCAGTTAGACGAGGCGACGCTGAAGCAGGTGGCGAAGTTGACGGACGCTAAATACTACCACGCTTCCACCACCGAAGACCTGCACGAGATCTACGAGGCGCTGGACACCCAACTCGTGTTCAAGCCGCAGAACATCGAGGTGACGGCTTTCTTCACGGCGGCGGCGGCCGCGTTCTTGCTGGTGGGCGGCGCGCTGTCACTGCTCTGGCCGGGTGTACAACCCGTAGCGCGCGCGCGAGGGCGCGTAATCCCACGCGCCGAGGCCCTCAAAGAGCGGCGCGCCGAAGCCGGCCTTGAAGCGCGCCACGCCCCACAGCGGGTCGCTTTCGTCTATAGTATCGGGTGCGCCCCAGAAATCGTACACCTCGCAACCCAGCGCCCGCGCCTGCTGGATTGCCCGCCACTGCAAGAGGTGGTTGGGCATCAACTCGCGGTGCGCGCCGGACGACGCGCCGTAGAAGTACCACGCGCGCCGCCCGCAGATGAACAGCATCAGCCCCGCAATCGCCGTGTCCTCGTGATACGCCAGTAGTAACGCCGCCATACCGCGCCGCAGGAAATCGGACCAGACATCCTGATAATACGCGAAGGGGCGAATCAGAAAGCGGTCGCGCGCGGCGGTTTCGGCGTAGAGCGCGTAGAACTCCGCTAGATGCTCCCCCGCATCTTCGGCGAATAGACGCACCGCGATACTCTTGCGCTCCGCCAGCCGGATGTTGTAGCGCCACTTGGGCTTCATGCCCGCCAACAGGTCGTCTTCACCCGGCCGCAGGTCGAGCAGGAACGTGTTGCGGTACTGGATTTGCTCCGGCGAAAAGCGCCAGCCGCGGCGCGTCAGCGCGTCGCGAACCGCGTTCTGCGCGGCGGGCACGTCGGGGTCTATCTTGACGAAGAGCGCGCGGTGCGCCCGCGCCAAGTTTTCCAGCGCGCTCAAGGTTTGCTCGCGCGCGCCCTCGTCCTGCCAGACGATGTTGGGGCCTTTGGGCGCGTAGAGAATGGGGAAGGGCAGAGGCCGGATCGTGCGGGCAATCAAGGAGACGCCCGACGGCGCGTCCACGCGGCGCCAGCCCCAGCGCGCCTTGAACGCCGCCCACGGCTCCGACTGCAAGATGTGCGGCCATGCGCCGAGCGTGTTGAACAGCTCGCTCATACGTCCTGCGCTTTCGCGGCATGTCCTGAGACGGTCGTTGGGCCGCGCCGCCGCCGCGCCAACAGCCAGTTGATGGCGCGGTGCGCCAGCGGCTGATAGACCACGTCGAACGCGCCCGCGTACTGCACCCGCCGCCCGCCGAACCCTTCCTTAAAGCGCAGAAGCCCTTCCGGCAGTTGGTCATCCGCATCCGCCGGAGAAGGCACGCCCCACAGGTCATAGACCTCACAGCCGCGCTCCTTCGCCCAGAGCATCGCCTGCCACTGCAAGAGGTGGTTCGGCATCCGGTTGCGCTCCTCATCCGACGACGCGCCGTAGAGATAGACGGCGATGCGCCCGCCGCTGGCCCCCGTCCCCGACTGGATCGGGGATGATCGGGGGCTGGCCGCCATCAGCGACGCAATCGGCCTGCCGTCGTGCTCGGCCATCAGCAGGATCGCCGACCCATCGCGGTTGAGCAGTCGCCATGCGGCGCGGTAATAGACCTCGCTGTGAATCGCAAAGCCGTCGCGCTGTGCGGTGAGCTGGGAGAGGCGGTAGAACGCGCGCAGGTCGGCCTCGCCGCCCGCGCGCACCACCACACCCTTGCGCTCCGCGAGGCGGATATTGTAGCGCCACTTCGGCTTCATCTGCGCGAGGATGACGTCGGGCGCGGGGCGCAGGTCAATGTGGATGGTGGCGCGGGGCTGGATGGCCTGCGCGGGACAATGGACAACGCCTCCGGCGGCGGGATGTTCGCCCACTTGCCACTCCGGCTCCATACGCAGGAAAAAGGCGCGCTGGCGATACGCGATTGACCGGCAGGCCGCCAGCCATTCGGGCCAGAGCGGCGAGTCGGGCAGGAGCAAGGGGCCTTTGGGCAGGTAGCCCATGCCGCGCCGGAAGAGGATTTGGCCGCCCGCGACGATGTCCTCGCCGTCGAGCAGGGCAAGGCGCACGGGCCGCCAGCCGAACTCCGCCTTCAGCGCGCCCCACGCCCAGGACTGCAAGAGGTGCCCGCGCGGGTGGGCGCTGGCGAAGCGATCCCAGCGGCCCGCGTCTTGAATGGTGGCGATGCGCATGACGATGCTGATTATAACACCCTCGGCGGTAGGACGCCTTCAGCAAGAACGCGCCCTGATCCGGCTTGCGCGCGCGTTGACAAATCGCCTGGTCATCTGTAGAATAGGCTTGCTTGGATGGCAAGGGTTCCGCCGCTCGCGGCTGTGCGCCGTGAGAGGAACTTCCCGACTCCCACAGACACGGTTGCCGCGCGAAACAGCAAGCGCGGGCGCGCGTTCCAGCGCGACGACAACTACAACAGCAAACAGACCCCGCCGAAGGCCGCCGCGCAAGCGCGGTCGGGCGAGGGATGAAAGAGGTGCGGTAAGAGCGCACCAGCATCGCTGGCGACAGCGGTGGCTGGGTGAATGTCCAACCGGGAGCAAGGCGGGTGGGCCGGGCCTTTCGGCTTATATCCTGACAGCGCGCAAGCGGTGTGAGAATGGGGGCGAGGGGTTCGGTCCCGTCGCAGTGCGGGCCGCCAGCGAAGTCACACTTCGCGCGCGATCCCGCACCGCGCCCACGGTGTTGTTGGCGAGGGCGCGAGACAGATGGCGGACCGCGTTCCGCGCGGAACAGAATCGGGGGTACACCTGCCGGACTAGCGCGTAGGGGAGTAGCTCAATTGGCAGAGTTCCCGTCTCCAAAACGGGCGGTTGCAGGTTCAAGTCCTGTCTCCCCTGCTCATCGTTAGACGCGCCGTCGTACTCTTTTAGGAGAGTATGACAGCGCGTTTTTTTGTTCTGCGCCGCGCCATCCCCCGCTGGGCTATCGGCCACAGGCCGAGCGCCCGTTTGGGTAGGCCAAGTTTACCCCAACGGGTGTTGTGCCTCGCCGCCCCTCATGTTAAGGTTAAAGAACTACCCTTAAAGCGGCCTTCGGGCCTTTCATCGCTTCCCATCGGCGCTCGAATAGCGCGGACGGTGAGGAAGGAAGAAACCGTGCGTAAACTTTCAGGCGCGCCCCGGAGCGCGCGTTTTTTTGCGCGGGCTTGATAGGGACAACGGTTGAGTGCGCAGGTCACAGCATAGGAGGCTGTGCGCTATGCAAACGATTCGTTCCAAAGATGGTACGCCGATCGCTTTTGAAGTGAGCGGCTCTGGCCCGCCTTTGGTTCTGGTGCATGGGACCGGCGGGGATCACACCGGCTGGAGGCCCATTCTGCCTGCGCTGACGGATCATTTCACGGTCTATACGGTTGACCGGCGCGGGCGCGGCGGCAGTGGGGACGCGCCGGAATATAACGTCGAGCGCGAGTTTGAAGACGTGGCGGCGCTCGTGGACTCTATTGGCGCGCCCGCCGACCTGCTCGGCACTTCCTATGGCGCCCTCTGTTCGCTGGAAGCCGCTCTGCGCACTTCACACGTGCGGCGGCTCGTTTTGTTTGAACCCCCCATGCAGACCGGCGTCAAGAGTATTTATCCGCCGCGCGAGGTGGCCGAGATACAGGCGCTGCTTGCGGCAGGCAAGAGGGAAGCGGCGCTTGAGTTGTTCTCGCGCAAGATCATTGAAGCCTTGCCCGAAGAATTCGAGCGCGGGCGCGCTGACCCCAGTTGGCCGGTCCGCGTCGCCAACGCCCACCTGATTTTGCGCGAGATGAAAAGCGTCAACGAGTACCTGTTCAATGCAGAACGCGTCGCCAAGCTGACGACGCCGACCCTGCTGATGATGGGCGGCGATACGGCGCTGTTTCTCGCCACGGGGATCAGGCTCTTGAAACAGGCGCTCCCCAACAATCAGGTGGTCGAACTGCCGGGCCTGCGGCATTCAGCCATGGGCATAGCGCCTGAACTCTTCGTGCGCGAGGTGAAAGCGTTCCTGCTCAAGCCATGATAATGGCTCAAGCAGGGATTGATGCCTCAAGGGAATCGCGGCGTAAGGGCGAAGCGGCGCGAACGCGCAGGGTAGGGGCGAAGCCGCGCGCAAGTGGCCTGCGCGTTCACGCGGTGATGCGTGCGCGCTGCTTCGCCCCTACAACTTTGCGTAGGTTGAAAAAGGAGGAGAAACCGATATGAGTAAGCGAACTCTGGTTTTTGCCAGCGTGATGATGGTGGTCGTGCTGGTGTTGGCGGCCTGTGGTCAAACCGCGCCCGCCGCGCCGGCGGCGACCCAACCGGCGCCGGCGGCGCAAATCCAACGGGGCGGAGACCTCATCATGGCCCTCGTGACCGACGTCGGCACCCTGAATCCCCACCTCAGCAGCAACGCCGCTACCATGAATATTTTCTATCAAGGGCTCGAGCCGCTGGTGTGGATTGACCCGCAGACCAAGCAGGCGAAGGGCTGGCTTGCCACGTCGTGGGACGTGTCCGCGGATGGGAAGGAGTGGACCTTCCAACTGCGCCAGGGGGTCAAGTTCCACGACGGCACGCCGTTCAACGCGGCGGCGGCGAAGTGGAATTTCGATCACCTGCTCGACCCGAAACTGCAAGCCGGAGCGGCGCGCAACTTCGTCGCTTCGGTGGCGCGGGTCGAGGCCCCGGCCGAGTACACGCTGAAGCTCTTCCTCAAAAGCACGGACGCCGGACTGTTGGACAGCCTGCACTACGGCCATATCGGCATGATCTGCCCGGAGGCGGTCAAGCAGTTTGGCGACACGGAATTCGCCAACCACTTCTGCGGGACCGGCCCCTATAAGCTGAAAGAGTTGGTGGCCGGCAACCACGTGACCTTCGTGCGCAACGAAGAGTACAACTGGGCCCCGGACTGGATGGGCCACCAGGGTCCGGGCTACCTGAACAGCATCACCTGGCGCTTCATCACGGACGACACCACCCGCACCGCCGTGCTCGAGACCGGCGAGGTCAACGTGGCGGTGAACCTCCCGGCCCCCGACGTGACGCGCCTCATGGCGAACAAGAACCTGACGATCATGAGCCCGATGCCCTCGGGCGTCTCGCAGGGCCTCTACATGAACGTGACCAAGTGGCCGACGGACGACCTGGTCATCCGGCAAGCCATGGCGTGGGCGGCGGACCGCGAGACGTTCTCAAAGGTGGCTTACTTCGGCATCTGGCCTCCGACTTCCACCACGCTCTCTCCGAACACGCTCTGCTATAGCAAGGAGTCAGAGATTTACCGCTATGACCCGGCGAAGGCGAAAGCCCTGCTCGACGGCGCCGGCTACAAAGACACGAACGGCGACGGCATTCGCGAGAAGGACGGCAAACCCATCAAGGTTCTGTTTATCAAGGAGGCCAGTTTTCTGGGGGCGGAGTTGATCCAGTCGCAGTTTCGCGCGGTCGGCATTGACGTGGAGATTCAAGAAGTGTCGGCAGCGGGAAGGCAAGACGCGGCTTCCAAGGGACTGCACAATATCATGCCCGGCGGCACGATCTCCGGCGACCCCTCCTTCATGAACAACTACTTCATGACCGGTTCGCCGCTCAATGTGGCGAAGGTCTCCGACAAGGAGTTGGAAAAGTTGTTGCTGGACGCCAAGGCGGCGCTGGATGTCAAGGAACGCTGTAAGCTGTTCGCCGCCGTGCAGAAGCGGATCATGGAGAACGTCTATCACCTCCCGCTGGTCGTCTCGCCGTCTACCATCGGCACCCGCAAGGAAGTTCAGGGGATACGCTTCGACGTGACCGGCTGGTTCATGGTGCTCTACGACACGTACATGCAGCGTTAGAGCCGTAGCGGCGAACGATAGACGATATGCTCGGTTACGCACTGCGGCGGCTCCTCTGGGGAATCCCGGTTGCCTTCAGCATCGCGGTGTTCGTCTTTTCGACTCTGCATCTGGTGCCCGGCGATCCGGTGCTGATGTTGTTGGGGTCTTCGAGCGGGCTGTTCAACGTTACGCCTGAACTCATCGAGGAGACCCGCCAGCAGTATGGCCTGAATGACCCCTTGCCGGTTCAGTTTGCCCGCTGGGCGGGGAACCTTCTGCGCGGCGACTTGGGGCTGTCCATCCGCATCAAACGGCCGGTGACGACCTTGATCCTGGAGCGCATCCCGCCCACCATCGAACTCACTCTGGCCGGCATGGCGGTCGGCACCCTCTTGGGGTTCGGCCTCGGGCTGATTGCCGCCCTCAAGCGTGACAGCTGGGTGGACACCCTGTGCATGGTCGCGGCTCTGGTCGGCGTTTCCATGCCGTCCTTCTGGTTCGGGTTCCTGCTGATCTTTCTCTTCTCGCTGACCCTGGCCTGGCTGCCGGCGACGGGGTACGGCGGGCTGGACCGGCTGATCCTGCCCGCCATCACCCTGGGTTTTGCGCTATCAGCCGTGACCGCCCGGCTCGTCCGCGCCGCGGTTATCGAGGTGCTCGCGCAGGAGTATGTCACGACGGCGCGGGCCAAGGGTCTGCGAGAAACCGTCATCCTCTACCGCCACGTTCTGAAGAACGTGATGATTCCGGTCATCACGATCCTCGGGGTGCAGTTCGGCAGTCTGCTCAGCGGCAGTGTGATTATCGAGGCGGTGTTTGCCCGGCAAGGCATCGGCCAACTGCTGGTTGACGCGATCCTCGCGAAGGATTTCCCGGTGGTGCAGGGGGTCACGCTGGTGATGGCTATCGCCTACGTCCTGCTCAATATTCTGGTGGATATCTCATACCCGCTGTTCGACCCCCGCATCCTCTACAAGTGACCACCATCGCCAGTAAGGCCATGCGGGATGCGCTCCTCTCACGCCCTCCTCGACCGCGATCGGATCGTTGGTCAACGGCGCGGCGCTTCGCCAGAAACAAGGGCGCGGTCGGCGGTGTCATGGTTCTGGCCTTCATCCTCGCGGCCGTGGGTCTGGCGCCGGTGCTCGCGCCGTACGATCCGATCGCCCTGAACACCAATGAAGTGCTGGCGCTGCCCGGCGCGCGTCATCTGATGGGCACGGACGATCTGGGCCGTGACGTGTTCAGCCGCATCCTCTATGGCGGACTGCTGTCGCTTAGCGTCGGCGTCATGGCGGTGTCCATCGCCGGCGTGTCTGGAACGCTCCTCGGCTTGATCGCCGGCTACTATAACGGGTGGATCGAACAAGTCATCATGCGGATCACCGATGTGATGCTGGCCTTCCCCGGCATCCTGCTGGCGATGCTCGTCGTGGCGACGCTGGGCCCGAGCCTGACCAATATCATGATCGCGCTGGCTTTCTCCCGCGCCCCGGCCTACGCCCGTCTGGTGCGGGGATCGGTGCTCGCGATGAAGCAGAACCTGTTCGTCGAAGCGGCCGTCGTCAGGGGGTGTACGCACAACCGCATCCTCTTCCGCCACATTCTGCCCAACGTCATGGTGCCGATTCTGGTCGTGGCCTCTCTCGACGTGGGCGTGGCCATCATCGTCGGGGCCAGCTTGAGTTTCCTTGGACTCGGCGCACAGCCGCCCACGCCGGAGTGGGGACGGATGTTGAGCGACGCCCGCCGGTTTCTGCGCGTCGCCCCCTGGCTTTCAATGTTTCCGGGTCTGGCGATCATGCTGACCGTGCTGGCGGCCAACCTGGTGGGAGACGGACTGCGCACCGCACTCGACCCACGCTTGAGGGTATGAGACGCCGCTTCGGCTTCCAGAGAGGTTCACGCAGGATCGTCGGAGACGTGAGATGGCATGTGTAGGGGCGAAGCAGCGCGTCAGGTGGCGGTCTTGCAACGCGGTGATGTCCACGCGCGGCTTCGCCCGTACAAGGTTAAGCAGCGGCTAGCAATCTAAACAGGGTGAGGCCTGGCCGTGGCGGGGAGGGCGAAGCAACGGCCAGCAATCTTGTTGCTAAACATCGTGAGGCGTGGCCGTTGCTTCGCCCCTACGAATCTGCGTTACGCCTGCTTCCAGATTTCGCCTTGCGGATGGCGGCGCTGAGGGCCGGGATGATCTGATGCAGGTCGCCGATGACGGCGTAATCGGCTTTGGCGACGATGGGCGCCTCGCGGTCTGTGTTGATCACGAGAATCTGTTTCGCGCTCTTACAGCCGACCATGTGCTGGATGGCGCCGCTGATCCCGCAGGCAATGTACAGTTCCGGCGCGATGCGCGTGCCCGTTTGCCCGACCTGATCGGCGTGCGCGCGCCAGCCAAGGCTGGTGGCGACGCGCGAGCCGCCTACTACCCCGCCCAGCAGACCGGCTAACTCTTCCAGCTCCTTGAAGCCCTCGGCACTGCCGACCCCGCGTCCGCCGCCCACCACGAGGCGCGCCTCCGCCAGCGAGACCGCGCCGGGCGCCGATTCGATGCGCCGTGTGACGCGCACGCGCAAATCCTTGTCGCCGAGTTCGGGTCTGACGACGTTGATCGTCAGCGCGCCGGAGAACCCTTCGACCCTTGGACACGGCTCGGCTGGCACGGCATGGGGCGCGACGGTCAGCAGTTTGGTTGCTCCGTCGAGGCGGGCTTCCTCCAGCAGGCTTCCGCCCCAGCGCAGGCGCGTCACGAGGTAGGGGTCGCCCGGCTGAATCTCGGTGCAGTTGGCGGCGAGCGGCAGCTGGGCTCGCGCGGCGACGTGCGCCATGACCTCGTGGCCGCGCTCGCTGGCCGCCGCCAGCACGGCTTGCGGTTTCAGCGCGCCGATCAACTCGACCACGCCCTGCGCCCACGCCTCCGGCGCGTATTCGTCCAGACGCTCGTGCTCAATCAGGTGCGCCGTCGAAACGCCATACGCGCTCAAGGGCTCGACCAGCGCGCCCTGAGCCTGTCGAAGGGCCGCGCCTATCGCCACCACATGCAGGGGCAGTTGGAGCCGCTCGGCCAAC
>JACQEC010000003.1 GCA_016200765.1 Chloroflexota bacterium
GGGGGTGGTCAAATCGGTGCTGGAAAAGACGCCCCCCGAACTCTCGTCCGATATGATAGACCGCGGGATGGTGCTGACCGGCGGCGGCGCGCTGCTGCGCGGTATAGATATGCTGCTCTCACAGCAGGCGGGGGTGCCCTGTTATGTGGCCGAGAACCCGATTGCGTGCGTGGCGCTCGGCGCGGGCAAGGCGCTCGAAAACTACGGCCAATTCCAGAAGAGCCTCTGGCCGGTATAACGAAACTTCGAGGTCACGACTGGCGTGGTATAATTGGCGCAAGGAGTCCATCGAGTAAACAGGTATTCAATCGCATATCCCCGGCATCCTTGAGATAGAGCAACAACCTCTAGGTCGCTAGCCTTACCGGTCTTGTGCCGATCTCAAACTTAGCCTCGCGATACGCATAGCAGGAGCGTGCGTATGAACTTACTTCCTGCTCGCCTGACCATCGTCGTCGCTGTTTTTATCCTCTACTGGCTAGCCCCGGTAACGACGGCGCGGGGAAGCCAGCCGCCAGTCGTCGCGCGCCCTGCGGCGCCTGCCCCCCTGCGTCAGGTCAGCAGTTCTCCCCAGCGTCCCGCCAGCCGCGCCCAGCGCCAGATCAGCCCTAACGCCACGCCGATCTCGCCGATCGCCGGCATGACCTTTAATTTTGGGAATGGTGTGCCGTTTATCTCCGCTGACACCGTGCACGCCAAAGGCATTCAGGCGCAAGATCGCTGGCTGTGGATCAGCGGTTACATCAACGCCGATTATACCCTGGATATGGTCGGCATCGAGAACGAGATTGCCGGATCGCGCAGGGATATTGACGGCGGTCTGGTGTATGTGCACATCAATCCGCCCCAAGACGCCAACGGCCTGATCACGATGCCTCCTGATCTGGCCGTCTGGACGGCCCAGATGACGCAACTCGCCTCGGGGTTGGCCGGGCAGGTCGCGGCCTACAGCGTCGGCAACGAGATGTCGAACGTGTCGTTCGCCGGTACCGTGGATGACCTCACCGCGCTGATGGCGGCCAGCTATGCGGGATTCAAAGCCGGCGACCCCAACGCCGTCGTGGTGGATGGCGGCATTGGATCACTTTCCTACGTCACCTCGATGGCTCAGGACCTATACAATCAGGGCCAATCCCAGCAGGCGATTGACCTCGTCAATGGCTACACCGCGCTGCACACGCGCGGCCTCGATCAATTTCTGCCGCTCGTCACGGTTGCCGACCTGGAGGCCATGCTCAACGATCCGCTGCAACAATCCATTGAGACGTTCAATGAAGCTCCGTTCAACCAACAATGCGCCTATTTCGACATTATGGAGGTCCACTACTACCAGCCGTGGAAATATTTTGATCAGGTCCTGGCCTGGATTCAAGGCCGGATGACGAGCCATAATTGCCAGAAGCCCCTCCAATTCTGGGAACTGGGCTATCAGGTCGATCATGACAAATTTACCTATGATGAGGTTGACCACGCGCGAACCATCTTCAAGCTCCTGACGCAGGCCAGCGCGCTGTCCGAGAGCTTAGTGGCGTACGCGCTCTACACGGACGACGGCGTGGTTCCCTCGCGCGGCCTGTGCAACCCGTACCCGGCCACGACCTGTTATCAGGCGGACGCCTCCTACCGTACCGTCGCCTTGAAGTTGAGTTATGCGACAGGGGCCGAGCAGGTCGCGCTCGACCCGGCCGTGCGCGCCTATCGCTTCGATACGCTGGCCGGGGAGGTCTGGGCACTCTGGCGGCTCGACCCCGGCAACACGACGCTGGCGCTTCCGGTGTCGTACTCGAACGTGAACATCACCGATTACCAGGGTGTGGTGACCACCGGTCTTGCCTCGAACCTGACGATTACCGACAGCCCGGTGTTTGTGGAGAGCCAGAGCGACCAGACGCCCACCCCCACGCCGATTCCCGTCTATCCGACGCCAACGCCGGATGGGAGCGGCAATCCTTTAATACGGTATCTGATTCCGAAGTCCTCTGTCACGCTGCCGGGTCCGGCCGGTTCAACCAATAAGCAGACGATTGTCTCATTCGATGCGGCCACCGGCGATTTCTCCACCTTCTTCGCCGGTCTCGCGGCAGGGCTGGCAAATACCACGACGATCGAGGCGTTCTCCGTCGTCAGCTCAACCGAAGTCTTGCTTGCCTTCGCCTCCGATACGACCGTGCCCGGCATCGCCAATCCGGTGCATGACACCGACATCGTGGCCTTCGACGGCACACTCGGCACGAACCCGGTGGGCGCTTTCCGCCTGTTCTTCCAGGGCTCTAACGTCGGCCTCCTGCCGGATATCGAGCCGATTGATGCCTTCACCTGGCTGCCCGATGCTTCGCTCCCGGCCGGGGGCCGTCTGCTGGTCTCCAGCAGTAACTGGATTCTGACCGAGAGCCTGTACGCGGGCGTCGAGGACTTGATTCTCTTCACGCCGACATCGCTCGGCGCCACGACGGCCGGAACGTGGACGATGTATCTGGACGGCAGTGATGTCGGGCTGGACGATCATACGAACGAAGACATCAAGAGCGCGAGCGTTGGCCCGGCGGGTGAACTGTATCTGACCTTCTCCGGCGCGTTCTCCCTGCCCGGCGGGGTCACAGGCCAGGAGTCCGACGTCGTGATCTTCTACCCGACCTCGCTCGGCGACAACACGCAGGGGTCGTGGCAGTTCTACTGGTCTCCGGTGAACGCGGGCGTGACGCCGGGGATCAAGGATGTGCAGGTCCTGGCCCGCCTGCCCGCCACGCCGACGCCGACGCCCATCCCGCCCGCTCAGCACGTGGTCATCAGCGAACTGCGCACCAACGGGCCGGGCGGCACATCAGACGAGTTTGTGGAGATCTATAACCCGACCGCGGCGACGATTAACATCGGCGGTTGGCAGATCGGCACCTCAACCAGCGTGGGGGTCACCAGCACCATGCTGATCATTGGGAGCGGGACGACGCTTGCGCCCGGCCAGCATTTCCTCGCTGGGAACAACAGTTACAGCGGCGCCGTGGCGCCCGACGTGCGCTTCAGCACGAACATCGGCGATTTCTCCGGCATCGCCTTGCTCATGCCCGATGGGCTGACGGTGGTGGATCAGGTCGGCATGAGTTCCGGCACGACCTATAAGGAAGGCACTAACCTTGCCATCTTGACAGGCAATCTGGACCAAAGCTACAACCGCAAGGGCGGCGGCTGCACGGACACCGACAACAACGTGAACGATTTCGACATTCTAGCGCCAAGCGCGCCGCAGAATCTGGCTAGCGCTGTAACGTCATGTCTCGCGGCCACGGCCACGCCGACCCGCACGCCGACGAGCACACAGACGGCCACGCCCACACCGACCGCCACGGCCACCGCCACGGCGACCCCGACGCCCACGGGGCCACAGCGCGTGCTGGTCGGCCAACTGCGCACCAACGGGCCGGGCGGCTCGAGCGACGAGTTCGTGGAACTGTTCAACGCCTCGGCCAACCCGATTGATCTGAGCAACTGGCAGATCAACACCTCGACCAGCACCGGCATCACCAGCACCGTGCTGATCATCCCGAGCGGGGTTGTATTGCAACCCGGCCAGCATTACCTCGCCGCGAACAATAGCTACAGCGGCACCGTTACGCCCGACGCACGCTACAGCACGAACATCGGCGACTTCGCCGGTATCGCCGTATTCATACCCGATGGGCTGACCGTCACCGATCAGGTCGGCATGGGTACCGGCACCACGTACAAAGAAGGCACGCCGCTCTCAGCCCTGGTCGGCAATCTGGACCAGAGCTACGCGCGCAAGGGCAACGGCTGTACGGACACCGACAACAACGTCAATGACTTCGACAAGTTGGTGCCGAGCGCGCCGCATAATCTGGCGAGCGCCTTCACGCCGTGTTTCGCGCCGACCTCAACGCCCACCGCGACGGATACGGCCACGCCAACCAGCACGGCCACGTCCACCAACACAGCCACGCCGACCAGCACGGCTACGTCCACCAGCACGGCCACATCCACCAACACCGCTACACCCACCGCCACAAGCACGTCCACGTTGACGCCCACCGCGACAGCGACGCCCATCCCGCCGCCTCAACACATCGTTGTCAGCGAACTGCGCACCAACGGGCCGGGCGGCTCGAGCGACGAGTTCGTGGAGCTGTTCAACCCGGCAACAACGGCGATTAATATTGGCGGCTGGGTGATCCGAACCTCGACCAGCACGGGGATCACGAGCACCGTGCTGACGATTGCGAGCGGGGTCGTGTTGCAGCCGGGTCAGTATTTCCTGGCGGGGAACGACGGCTACAGCGGCACGGTTGCGCCGGATGTACGTTACAGCGCGAACACCGATGGACTGACGATTGTGGATCAGGTCGGCATGAGTCTCGGTACCCCGTACAAGGAAGGTACGCCGCTCTTTGCCTTGACAGGCAATCTGGACCAAAGCTACGCGCGCCAGGGCGGCGGTTGCAACGACACGAACAACAATGCGACTGATTTCGCCGTACTAGCGCCGAGCGCGCCGCAGAACCTAGCCAGTGTCTTGACCTCATGTGTAGCGGCCACGGCGACGCCAACCGCCACACCGACCAGCACCACTACACCGACCGCGACCAGCACGAGCACGGCCACGAACACGCCCACCGTAACAGCCACACCAACTGACACCGCGACGGCGACCGCGACGAACTCGGCCACACCGACCAGCACCGCTACACCGACCGCTACTAGCACGAACACAGCTACGGCGACCGCGACGCCGACTGATACGGCGACCGCGACGCCCACTAACACACCGACGCCAACGGATACGGCCACCGCCACACCGACCAGCACGCCGACTGCAACACCGACTGATACGGCGACCGCGACGCCAACAGACACGGCCACCGCCACACCTACCAACACGCCGACCGACACAGCGACGCCGACCAGCACGCCAACGGCCACCGCCACACCCAGCGACGTGCCTATCAGTGGACTGGCGGCGTATGACAGTAGCCCGACCCTGCTCGGCGCTCCAACCTTCTTCGCGGCCACCGTCACCTCCGGCACCAACATCGCCTTCGCATGGGACTTCGGCGACGGGACAACCGACAGCGGGCGGTTCGCCGCGCACATCTACCGCGCATCGGGCAACTACACCGCCACCGTCACCGCCAGCAACAGCGTCAGTAGTGAGTCGGCCACGACCGCGGTAACGGTCTTCCGCAATATCGGTTTTACGGAGTACGCAATTCCAACCGCCAACGGCCAGCCGCGCGACATCACCGTTGGGCCGGATGGCGCGCTCTGGTTCACCGAACTATCGGGCAATCGCATCGGGCGCATTGGCACCGACGGGGTGATCACCGAGTACGTCCTGCCCAACCCGTTCAGCGCGCCCGGGCGCATCACCACCGGCCCCGATGGCGCGCTCTGGTTCGGCGAGGCCATCGGCAACCGCATCGGGCGCATCACCACCGACGGTGTGATTTCCGAATACGACCTGCTCAACGCCGACAGTGGCCCGGCGGGCATCACCGTTGGGCCGGACGGCGCGCTCTGGTTCACGGAGAACCTCGGCAACCGCATCGGGCGCATCACCACCGATGGCGTCCCAACGCGGTCAGTGGCCCGGTGGGCATCACCGTCGGGCCGGACGGCGCGCTCTGGTTCAGCGAGAACCTCGGCAACCGCATCGGGCGCATCTCGCCTCGCGGTGTCATCACAGAGTTTGCCCTGCCGCCCAACAGCGCGCCAGCGGGGATCACCGCCGGGCCCGATAGCGCGCTCTGGTTTGTGATGTACACGGGCAACAAGGTCTGGC
>JACQEC010000361.1 GCA_016200765.1 Chloroflexota bacterium
AAAGAGCGAGTTGGCCCACGCGGGGCCGCGCCCTTCGCGATTAAACGCCCACGGCGTCGTCGGCAGGTTGCCGCCGTAAATCGAGGAACAGCCGGTGGCGTTGGCGACCAGCGCGCGGTCGCCGAAGAGCTGGGTCAGCAGAGACAGATACGGCGTCTCGCCGCAACCGGCGCACGCGCCGGAGAACTCAAACAGCGGTGTGAGCAACTGTGTGTCCTTCACCTGATGGAAGTTCAGCGCGCGCCGATCCATCTCCGGCAACTGCTGGAAGAATTCCCAGTTGGCTTTTTCGGGCTCGCGCAGGGGAGCCTGTGGGGCCATGTTCAGCGCCTTCAGCCTGACCTCGCTTTTATTTTTAACCGGGCAGACCTCGACGCAGAGCACACAGCCGGTGCAGTCTTCGGGCGAGACCTGCAGGGTGTAGCGCATCTGCGGAAATTCCTTCCAGCGGGCGGGCGCGCTCTTGAACGCCGCCGGAGGTAGGGGCAGGCCTTGCGCCTGCCCTAGCAGCGTCTTGGGGTCATAGACCTTGGCGCGGATGACCGCGTGCGGGCAAACCAGCACGCATTTGCCGCACTGGATGCAGATGTTCTCGTCCCAGACGGGTATCTCCTGCGTGATGTTGCGCTTCTCCCACTGCGACGTGCCGCTGGGGTACGTGCCGTCCACCGGCAGGGCGCTCACCGGCAGGTCGTCGCCGCGTCCCTCGATGATCCGCGCCGTGACCTTTTGCACGAACTCCGGCGCGCCGGGCGGCACCGCTGGGCGTAAATCGAAGGCGCTGGTCGCCTGCTCCGGCACGCTGACCGGGTAGAGGTGCGCCAACGTGTCGTCCACGGCGGCAAAGTTCTTCTGCACGATCCAATCGCCGCGCTTGCCATACGACTGCTCGATGGCGCGCTTGATGGCGGCGATGGCCTCGTCGCGCGGCAAGACGCCGCTGATGGCGAAGAAGCACGTCTGCATCACCGTGTTGATGCGGTTCGCCATGCCGTTCTCTTTCGCCACCGTGTAGGCGTCAACCACGTAGAAGCGCAGGCGTTTGTCAATGATCTGCTGTTGGACGGAGCGCGGCAGGTGACCCCAAATCTCCTCTGGGCCATAGGGGCTGTTGAGCAGGAAGGTCGCGCCCGACTCCGCCGCGCCGAGCACGTCGAAGCGTTCCAGGAAAGAGAACTGGTGGCAGGCGATGAAGTTGGCCGCGCGGATGAGGTATGAGGAGTGGATCGGCTTGGGGCCGAAGCGCAGGTGCGAGACGGTGGTCGAGCCGGACTTCTTTGAGTCATAGACGAAATAGCCCTGCGCGTAGTGATCCGTGCCCTCGCCGATGATCTTGATGGAGTTCTTGTTAGCGCCCACCGTGCCGTCGGCCCCCAGCCCGTAGAAGAGCGCGCGCACCGTTTCCGCGCTTTCGGTCGAAAAGGCCGGGTCGTAGTCGAGGCTCGTGTGGGTCACGTCGTCGCGGATGCCCACGGTGAAGTGGTTGCGCGGGCGAGGTTTGAGCATCGCGTCGAAGACGCCCTTGACCATCGCGGGCGTGAACTCCTTGGAGGCCAGGCCGTAGCGCCCGCCGATCACGCGGGGGACATTGACAAACGGCGCGCTCCCCGACGCCATAGCCCGCCCTGAGCCTGACGAAAGGGCTTCGCTGACCGCCGTCACCACGTCAAGGTAGAGCGGCTCGCCGGAACTGCCCGGCTCTTTGGTGCGGTCGAGCACGGCGATGGTTTGGGTGGTGGGCGGCAGGGCGGCGATGAATTGCTCGGCGGCAAACGGGCGGAAGAGCCGCACCTTGAGCGCGCCCACCTTCTCGCCGCGCGCGGTGAGATATTCCACCGTCTCATGCGCCGCCTCGGCGCCGGAGCCCATCAGCACGATCACGCGCTCGGCATCCGGCGCGCCGACGTAATCGAACAGGTGATAGTGCCGGCCAACGCGCTGGGCCAGCGCGTCCATCGTCTGCTGGACGATCTGCGGCACGGCGAGAGTGTAGGGGTTGACCGTCTCGCGCGCCTGAAAATAGACGTCGGGGTTCTGCGCCGTGCCGCGAATGACCGGATGGTCGGGCGTCAGCCCGCGCGCGCGGTGAGCGCGCACCCATTCGTCGTCAATCAACGCGCGCAGGTCGGATGGGTCAAACGCCTCAATCTTCATCACCTCGTGCGAGGTGCGGTAGCCGTCGAAGAAGTGCAGGAACGGCACGCGCCCCTGCAGGGCGGAGGCATGGGCGACCAGCGCGAGGTCCATCACCTCCTGCACCGAGCCGGAGCAGAGCATGGCGAAGCCGGTGGTGCGCGCGGCCATCACGTCGCTGTGGTCGCCGAAGATGGAGAGCGCCTGCGCGGCCAGCGCGCGCGCGCTGACGTGGAAGACGGCGGGCGTCAACTCGCCCGCAATCTTGAACATGTTGGGGAGCATCAACAGCAGGCCCTGACTGGCGGTGAAGGTCGTCGTCAGCGAGCCGGTTTGCAAGGCGCCGTGGATGGCGCCCGCCGCGCCGCCCTCGCTCTGCATCTCGACCACCAGCGGCACGTTGCCCCACAGGTTCGGTTGGCCGTGCGCCGCCCACTCGTCGGCGGACTCGCCCATCGGCGACGACGGCGAGATGGGGTAGATGGCGATGACTTCGCTCAATTGATAGGCGACGCGCGCCGCCGCCTCGTTAGCATCTAGGGTGACTGTCGTTCTGGGCATACGTTCCCTCCCGTGGCAAAGCGATCCGTAGGGGCGGCTCCCGACCACGCACAGCGCAGGGACGCCCCCACTCTCGTCTATTGTCAGCCCGTTCCGCCCGAACGGGTAGGGACATTTGCCCCTGCTTTGGCGGGGCGATTGCCACAAAAAAGACCCGAAGGGTTTCCAAAACCCTTCGGGTCTGGATAGACTGCCCGTTAAGGGTCACACCGAACATACCCGCTAAATTTCTCCCTTTGACGTTTCGGCCTACAATATGAATACAAAGTAGGGCTTGACATTCCAGCGACTGGAAGGTGTAGAGTATAGGAGTAACGCTATGGTCATCCACGAACTAACCCAACAAACCGGCGTTCCGGCCAAAACGATTCGGTATTACGAGTCCATTGGGCTATTGCCGCGCCCCCATCGGGCGGAGAACAACTACCGCCAATATACGCCCGCCGATGGTGAGCGTCTGCGGTTCATTGCCAGCGCCCGCAGTTTGGGTTTTTCGCTC
>JACQEC010000004.1 GCA_016200765.1 Chloroflexota bacterium
TCGCAGGCCATCTGCTGTCGTATCTGGCGGCCACGCAACCCGCCGTGCCCAGTGGCTTCTGGGACCGTAGCCCGCGCCGCACGCCGGGCAGACTGCGCCGCGCACTCGCCCGCGCCGATTTTTTCACAGACTTCACGTTGCACAGCCGCATGCGTGAAAAAAACTCGCCGACTGAACACCTACCCAAAGGTTTTAACGCCCATTTGCGTGAGCCGTTCGCTCACGCTCGACAAATTTAGCGGAAACTAGAGTTATACCCACGTCAAGGAATTGTGGTTGATTACGGAGTTAGTTACCTTCTCAAAGATAAGATTATTGTGGGTTGCCCACAGAACGACGCTGATATCCGTCTCTATCTGTGGGCCCCGCAAACACGTTCTACATTTGAAGACATCCAACTGCGCCTGGCGACTTTCTATGGGGAGAACTACTTTCGCCCATTGATAGAAGTGACGAAGCTGAATGTGCCGACCTTCTATCAGACCTTCAAGAACCCCAACAACCAAACCTGTATTGAAACCCCCGACGCCATATGGCCTGGCTGATACGAGGCTTGACTGAATAGACGCCCTCCGCTGGCCGCCCGCCGCGCGGGTGTTTGCAGAACCCGCACAGCGGGTTTTCCACCGTAGTCGGTTTCCAACCGATGCCCCTATTGAATTATCAGAACATTTGTGCTATGATGGACGCCGATGACCAAGAGCCCGGCGTCCCCCCGCCCCGGCGCGCGCGCCAAGCGCCCGGCCCGCCCCCGCAAACACCCCAGCGACGCCCAGGGCTGGAAGGAAAGCATCGAGCGCGTGCTGGCCGAGAAGACCGACAAGAAATTCGCCCGCTACGGCGAGACGTACCGCGACGCGCTCGTGCGCGCGGCCATCCAGCACGCGATTGAGGGCAACGCCAGCATTCTGCGGCAACTGTTCGACCGCAGTGAGGGCAAGGTCGGCGCGGCCGGGCAGAAGCCGCGCGGCCGGAGGCCGATACAGATCGTCGAGATCGCGCCCCCCGCGCCCGCGGCCCCGCCGCCGCCCGATGACGCCGCCGCGCCCCCGCCCCATGACCGCTGATCGCCCGCCCGCGTTTCTGTCCGTCGCCGATCATCGCTTGCGCGTCTGCTTGCACCCCGGCCAGTGGCAGGCCTGGTGCAGTGCGCGCCGCATCGTCTGTGTGCTGGCGGGCGCGCAGGGCGGCAAGACCGTCTTCGGGCCGGTCTGGCTCCTGCGCGAAATGCAACGACAGGGCCCCGGCGACTATCTGGTGGTCACGCCCACCTACCCGCTCCTGCGGCTGAAGGCTCTGCCCAGTTTCCTCTATCTGTTTCAGGGCCTGCTTGACCTCGGCGAGTACAGCGCGGCGCACAACGCCTTTACCCTGTCGCCCGGCGGCGCGCAGGCGCTCTTTGGCGCGGCGCATGACCCACAGCAGGTGACGCGCGTCCTGTTCGGCTATGCGTCCAACCCAGAATCGCTGGAAAGCGCGACCATTCAAGCCGCGTGGCTCGACGAGGCGGGCATGGCCCGCTTTCCCGTCGCGTCGTGGGAGGCGATTCTGCGGCGCCTGTCGCTGGCGCGCGGCCGCATCCTCATCACCACCACCCTCTACAACCTCGGCTGGCTCAAACAGCAGGTCTATGACCGCTATCTGGCGGGCGACCCGACGATAGACGTGATCAACTTCCCATCGTCGCTGAACCCGCGCTTTCCGGCGGCCGAGTTTGCCGAGCGCGCGCTGACCATGCCCGCCTGGCGCTTCAACATGCTCTACCGCGCGCGCTACGATAGACCGGCCGGCCTCATCTACGATAACTTCGACAGCCGCGCCGACGTCATCCCGCGCTTCGCCATCCCTTCCGGCTGGAAGCGCGCCGTGGGGCTGGACTTCGGCGGCGTGAACACGGCCGCCGTCTTCTTCGCGCGCGACCCGGCCGCCAGACGCTGGATTCTCTACCGCACCTACAAAGCCGGAGGCCGCACCGCCGCCGAGCACGCGCGTGAGATCAAGCGCGGCGAGCCGCCCTTCGCGCTCGTCGCCGGAGGCTCGCCCGCCGAAGACCAGTGGCGCAAGGAGTTCAGCACCGCCGGCCTGCCGGTGCGCGCGCCGCTCGTCCGCGATGTCGAGATCGGCATCCAGCGCGTCTATCGCCTGCACGCGCGCCACCGCATTCAGGTCTTCGACGACCTAACGGACTACCTGAATGAGAAGCAAACCTACAGCCGCGTGGTGGACGATGCGGGGAACGTGCTGGAGGGCATCGAGGGCAAGGCTCACTATCACCTGATGGACGCCGAGCGCTACATCGCGGGCTATCTGGTGCGCCGCCCGGCCAGCGGCATCTCGGCGCCCGGCGCGGCCTATCCGGTGGACGAGCGCGCCGACAAGCGGCCCGACGAAGCCGACGGCCGCCCGCTGACCCTGCGCGAGTTGATGGAGGACGCGACCCGCACGCGGTATTGAGCGCAGGGAGTAGGGAGTAGGAAGTAAGGAATAGGGAATTGAGCTTGTCGAACCACAGGCCGCGCTATGACCTTTGAGGGACCTTGTGTCTGATGCCGATGCCTTTGGCTCACCCGTCCTTCTATGATATAGTTCGCCCCATGAGAGCGGGACGATGAGCGCGCGACGATGAACATCGTTTGGCTGGGCGACGCGCCCGCCCACGAGCGGCTGTTGGTGGGCGGGAAAGCCGCCAACCTTAGCCGCCTGGCCGGCATCCACCGCGTGCCGCCCGGCTTCTGTTTGACGACTACAGCGTTTGGGGCGGCCTCGGCCAACGGCTCCATCGTCATGCCGCCGGCGCTGTACGACGAAATCGCCGCGGCCTACTTCGCGCTAGCCGAGCGCGCGGGTGTGGCCGAACCGAGCGTGGCCGTGCGCTCGTCGGCGGTGGACGAAGACGGCAGTGGCGCGTCGTTTGCGGGCCAGCACGACACCTATCTGAACATCACCGGCGCCGAAGCCATCGCGCAAGCGGTTGCGCGCTGTTGGGAA
Organism: Chloroflexota bacterium; assembly: GCA_016200765.1. Classification (GTDB taxonomy): domain Bacteria; phylum Chloroflexota; class Anaerolineae; order JACRMK01; family JACRMK01; genus JACQEC01. The sequence goes on from JACQEC010000004.1 coordinate 2,989, forward strand.
TCCGCCGGAGCCGCGCGCGCGCTGGCCTACCGCGACCAACAGGGGCTGGCGCGCGATGCTGTGCGGCTGGCCGTATTGGTCCAGCAGTTGGTCGCCGCCGATGTCGCGGCGGTGCTGTTCAGCGCGAACCCTGTCACCGGCAGTCGCGACGAGGTGTTGATCAACGCCGCGTGGGGGCTGGGCGAAAGCATCGTCGGCGGCACCGTCACACCCGACACCTACGTCGTTCGCAAGTCAGACCTGCAGGTGATAGATCGGCAGATTGGCGACAAGCGGCGCATGACCGTCTCCATCTCCGGCGGCACGCAAGAGGTGGATGTGCCGCGCGTCTTGCGCCTGCGCCCGGCCTTGAGCGACGATCAGGCCGCCGAGATGGCGCGGCTGGCGCTGGCGCTGGAGGCGGCGATGGGCTGGGCGGTGGATGTCGAGTGCGCCTATGCGATGGGGCATCTGTATTTACTGCAGTGCCGCCCCATCACGACGCTGTAACCCGCACCTGCGCCAATTGCTATCAACGGATGGCCTGCGGCGTAACGGATGAGCGGATGGGGGGCCTCGGGCGCATGGCGCATCCTGTAGGGGCGAAGCCGCGCGTGGCGGGCACGGTCGCTCGGCCATAGGTGCTAACGCGCGGCTTCGCCCCTACACCTCATCCGCTATCCCCATCCGCTGATAACCCACTGCCGTTCCGCTATTTGAATCCCTACCCGCTTTTGGTTATACTATCGCTTCAGAATCGCAGTGAGGGAGGGCACGTGCGATGGAAGCAGGTTCTTAGCCAAGCGGCCATGGGGCTGGCGCTGTTGGCGGGTTGTGGCGCGCCACCCGCGCCGACCACCACCCCGCCGCCGGTCGCCGCCGCGCCTACGGTGGCGCCGGCCGTCACAGCCGCGCCAACTCCCGCGCCCAGCCCAACCCCTGCTCCCAGCCCCACCCCCGCGGGCGTCAGTTTCCGCCGCGACGTGCAGCCCGTGCTGGCGAAGTATTGCGTCAAGTGCCACAGCGACCAATCTATTCTCGGCAAGCCGCCGAACAATTTTCGCCTCACCAGTTACATAGACCTGATGAAGGGCGGCGAGTATGGCATAGACGTGATCCCTTTCAACCCGGATGACAGCCGGCTCATTTTTTTTGTGACCGGCAAGAAGATGCCCGGCGATGGCACGCCCGTTGACCCGCCAGATGTGCAGGTGTTGATCAAATGGGTGGCCGAAGGCGCGAAGGACAATTAGCGGAAAGGAGGTTATGCGTCAAGCAATCGTCAGAGATGTTATCATCAGGCGCGCCGCGTGAGGTCATCACTCGCGTTTCGCGCACATTCCATTCCCTCGGAGGGGTCATGAAACTTAGCCGCACACTGTTACTGCTCTCGCTCGTTGCGCTTCTGCTCTCGTTGAGCGCGCTGGCGGTTTCGGCGCAGGGCACGCCGACCGTCACGTTCAAGTCGCCCGCCGCCAACGCCACCGTCACCGGTCCGGACGCGACCATCACCTGGGACTCGTCAGCGGATGTGACCATCGTGGCCGGCAAGGATGCCAAGCAGTTGACCGAGATTCCCACCGGCGATCCCGCGATCATCCACACCGCCGCCAAGGAATACAAGTGGGTCGGCGTCTCTGCGGGCAAGCACACCGTCAGCATCGTGCTCGGTTACTCCAACCACACGCCGTGGCAGCCGCGCACGGTCGCGACCATAAGCTTCACGGTCGTCGCGCCCCTGCCGAAGTCCGGCGCCGCGCAGGCCGCGCAGGCGTCGCTCGTCGCGGGCGTGTTGCTGTCCGCCGCTGTGCTCGCCTTCGCCCTCGGCCGCAAACTGCGCTCCGCGCGTTAGCACACGATCAACCCGTAGGGGCGAAGCCGCGCGCACGCATCACCGCGTGACCGATCACGACAGCCGCGCGTGGCTTCGCCCTTCCCGTCCACCACGCGCACGCATCACCGCGTGACCGATCAGGACAGCCGCGCGCGGCTTCGCCCCACCTATCGTATCAAAATGGGTAGGTATAGAAACGAACTGAAGTAGTTTGACAGGTTGCCAGCCTGATCGCGCGCCCGCACGCGGAACTGGTAGGCGCTCCCAGCCTGACCGATGAAGATGCCCGTCGTGCTGGTCGTCGCCGTCAGCCAATCCTGCCAGACGCCGCCCGCAACATCCTGACTCTGCACGTCAAACGAAGCCACCCCTGACAGCGCGTCCTGCCCGGCCCAGACCACACTGATCGCCGTCGTCGAGATGACGAGCGATGTGATCACAACCGCCGGCGGCTGTGAGTCCACGTTAAAGACATAGAGCGGGCTGGTGGCCGTAATCCCCTTCACGTTTCCCATCTGAAACTGAACCTGCTGGCCTATCCCATCGCTGGTCGCCGCCGTCGCCGAGATGGTTTGCGCCGCCGTTGTGCCGCTGATGCCCGACACCGAAGCGGTCAGCCAGTTCGTCCACGTCACGCCGCCGTTGCTGGACAGGCGGTATTTGCCTTTGGTGATGTCTAGGCCGGACGCCATGTCCTGCGCGGTGATCGTCAGCGCCTGCGTGGCCGTCAGCCACCGCGTGGTAAAGGGCGGCGGCAACGGCGCGACGTCGGCGGAGATATTCCCCGCGCTGTCGGCAAACTTGGCGACGACCGTGCCGGTGGTCAGCGGCGCGGACAGCACCCAGGTGGTCGTCAGCGGGCTGGTGGCCGGATAGCGGGCGACCAGCACCCGGTCGAGCCACAGGTCGGCACTGCCATACAGCCATAGGCGGAACTCCAAGCCGGTGACCGTGGCGGAGGGATAGGTGAAGTCCACGAAAAATTCTTGGTAGGCGTTGGCCGCGCGGAAGTCGGTGCCATAGATGCGCTTGATGCCAACCGGCACGCTAAGGTTGTAATTCGTGATGACATCCATGTAGCCGAGCTCGGCAGTGGTGATCACGTTGTTGGTCTTCAGGCGGAAATAGGCGCGGTACGATGGGCCGACCGGCAGGCCGAAGGTGTACGGGCCATAGAGCGCGGCGGCGTAGGGGCTGTAGACGACGCCTCCATTCCCGCTGGCCGGCGCGTACATCGCCTGCCCGTTCAGCGCGGCGGCGTCGCTGACCACCGTGCCAACCGTCAGAGAATATTGTTTCTCGCCTTCCCAAATCCAGTTGTTGCTCATGCCGTAACCGGCGAACCCACTGCCGCTGTCCGTGCCGCTCAACTGCGCCGTCACAGTCAGGCTGGTGGTCAGGTGCGGCACCGACAGCGTGCCGGTCGGCGGCGCGCGGTCTAGCCCCAGCGTCAGCGTGGCGACCTGCGTGTTGGAGAGCGTCGCGGTGATGAACAGCGAGCCGAGCGGCTGGTCGGGTAGGTTCGTCAGGTCGAGCGCGCTGACGAGCGCGTTGGTGGTGACGAGCGTGTTCGTCAGGCCACTGCCGCGCGCGTAGACGCTCAAGCGGCTGTTGTTGCTGGTGGCGGCCACAATCCGCGCACGGTTCGCGTTCAGGTACCGGTTGTTCCACGGCGCGTTAAACGCGCCAAAGTTGGTCGGCCCCTCGATGGTGACGCTGGAATAGTAGTGGGTGAGAATCTGGATGTAATCCCAGCCATAGGTAAGCGCCCAGCGGTTCGCGCCGTTCTGCGACATGCCGATGCCGTGCCCACTGCGCGTGTAGCCGAACGAGACCGGGTCATCCACGGCGGCGAGATACTGCTGACAGCAGGAGCTGAACCAGTTCGACAAGGTCGGGTCGCCGTTCTCGGCGGAGTAGAGCGTGTCTATCAGCGCTCCGCCATAGGCAACGTACTGGCCGACGGTCGCCGTGACCGCCGCCGTCGAGCGCGCATCCACTTTGTTCGGGCACATCGCCTGCGATAACGTCCAGTCGGTCACGTCGTAACTGCTTCCGCCGCTGCCAAGGATTTCGTTCCACGCATAGGTGCGCGAGGCCACGGCCTGCACCTTCAACTGCTCGGTCGGGTCGGAAGCGGAAATCTCCGTCGGCACGACATACGTGAGGTAGGTTTCAAAGGCGTAGGTGTCAATCTGGCCCGCCGGCACGCCGGGGCGGCAGGTGTTGTTGATATCGTGAGAGACGCGAATCGTCGCGGGCTCGGTCAGCGCCAGCGGCGCGGGGATGAGCGGCGCGGGCTTCTCAACCCGCGGCCAGCCGGTGATGGGTGTGCGCGCAGAGGCGACATAGACATCGCCCTGATGCTCGAAGGCAATCTGCGCGCCGTCGGGCGACCAGACCGGCGCGCTGGCTTCGGCGACGAGTGACAGAATATTTTGCCCGTCGGCGTCGGCGGCCCAGATGGCGCTTAGCCCGTGCGTCTCACTGCCGCGCGGCGTGCGCGTAAAGACAAAGCGCGAGCCGTCGGGCGCGAACAGCGGCGGGCCAAAGTACTCGCTGTCGCTGGTCAGCAGGCGGCGCGGCTGACTGCCGTCGGCCAGCGATACCCACAGTTCGGGCGCGGTGGACATCGCGGCGATGACGGTCACGGCGCGGGTGGCACTGCGGCTCGTCAATTCGCGCTCGGCGGGCGGCGAGTCGGCGGCGATCAACTCGGCGCGGCCATCGGCCGGCGCGATGCGCCAGAGCTGGCTGGCGATGCGTTGCCGTCCGGCCTCGTCCAGCAACGCGCCGGGGCGCATCACCCGCAGGCCATCGGCCTCCCAGCCAATCGGGGTGGAGTGGCCGTCAAACGTCAGGCGGCGCGGCTGGCCGTCCGGCCCCTGGGCCAGTGCCGGGGTCAGCAGGAGCAGGGCGGGCAGGCTGACGACGATGAGCAGAATGATTTTGCGGAGACGCATTAATGCAATCTTACCGAAGAATAGGCGGCGCGACAAATCGCGCACAGACTTCCGGTCAACGGATTAGGATAACGGATGAACGGATGGATGCGCATGATGCGTGATGGTGGTCAGCCGAAAACAGACGCTTCATGCCGCAGACCACGCCACGATGCCGCGCGCCTCAATCCGCTAATCCGCTATCCTAATCCGTTGATAGCAACCCTGCCCTGCCGGAAAAGTCCGACTGCCATTTGACATCATGCGCGTGAGTTCATAGAATACTGGGTACCGCGCGGCCCGTGCCCATGAGTAGCGCGGCAGTGTGCCAAAACCGTATTCCTACAGTCTCAACCATAGGAGCGCGCTATGTCACCTCAGCACTGGCTCTACCCCACGATCCGCAGACTGTCGCTCGTGGTCTGCGGGTTGCTCCTCGTCTGGCTGAAGTCAGCCTCGATCTACCCGGCCGCAACCATCTCTCTGGCCGCCCCGCCGCCTCCGCCCACGCCGCAGACGGTTTCCACCGCGATGGCTGTCGCCACCGGGAACTATCACAGCTGCGCGCTGACGACGGGCGGCGGGGTCAAGTGCTGGGGCTGGAACGCCTACGGCCAGCTGGGCGATGGCACAACTACCAATCGCACCATCGCGGTGGACGTGGTGGGTCTGACCAGCGGGGTCAGCGCCATCGCCGCAGGGGGCTATCACACCTGCGCGCTGACGACGACCAGTGATGTCAAGTGCTGGGGCTACAACTCCACGGGTCAGTTGGGCGATGGGACAACCACCGACCGCTATACGCCAGTAGATGTGGTGGGGCTGACGAGCGGCGTCGCGTCCATCTCCGCCGGCTACGGGCACACCTGCGCGCTGACGACGGGTGGCGGCGTCAAGTGCTGGGGCTGGAACGACTCCGGCCAGTTGGGCGATGGGACAACCACAGACCGTCTGACACCGGTGGATGTAACGGGCTTAACCAGCGGCGTCACGGCTATCGCCGCCGGTTACTATCACACCTGCGCGCTGACGAAAGGCGGCGGCCTCAAGTGCTGGGGACTTGACTTCCACGGCCAGTTGGGCGATGGCACGAATCTCACGACTGACCCATTGAGTCAGCTGACGCCAGTGGATGTCATAGGGCTGACGAGCGGCGTCAGCGCTATCGTGGCTGGCAGCGCTCACACCTGCGCGCTGACGAAAAGCGGCGGCCTCAAGTGCTGGGGCTGGAACGCCTTCGGCCAATTGGGCGATGGGACGGGCATCACCCGCGCCACCGCGGTGGATGTGGTGGGCTTGACGAGCGGCGTGACTGCCATCGCCGCCGGTGAGCTGCACACATGCGCGGCGACGACCGGCGGCGGCCTCAAATGCTGGGGCGCGAACGGCAACGGCCAGTTGGGCGATGGGACGACCATCCAACGCAACACACCAGTGGATGTGTCGGGCCTGACGAGCGGCGTCAATGCCATCGTCGCCGGAGGGGCTTACCCCGGCGGTCACACCTGCGCGCTGACGACGACCAATGGCGTCAAGTGTTGGGGGCTAAACAACTACGGCCAGGTCGGCGATGGGACAACCATTGATCGGCTCACACCCGTTGATGTAGTGTGGGTGGTGGGCGCTTTCAGCGTCGGCTCGGTCGCCGCGGGGGACTATCATGCCTGCCGGCTGTCGGCGGGCGGCGGCCTCAAGTGCTGGGGCTGGAACGCCAACGGCCAGTTGGGCGATGGCACGACAACAAACCAACTGACCGCAGTGGACGTGATGGGGCTGACCAGCGGGGTCAGCGCTATTGCCGCCGGAGACTATCACACCTGTGCGTTGACGACCGGCGGCGGCGTCAAGTGCTGGGGGAATAACGCCTACGGCCAGTTGGGCGATGGGACAACCACAGACCGTCTGACACCGGTGGATGTAACGGGCTTGACCAGCGGGGTCAGCGCCATCGCCGCTGGGGTCGCTCATACCTGCGCGTTGATGACCAGCGGCGTCAAGTGCTGGGGCGCTAACACCTACGGCCAGCTGGGCGATGGCACGACCACGAATCGCTCCACCCCGGTGGATGTGATGGGGCTGACCAGCTTTGTCTTCGCCGTCACAGCCGGTTACGAGTACACCTGCGCAGTGGCGAAGGGTGGCTTCCAGTGCTGGGGCGATAACACCTACGGCCAACTGGGCGATGGGACAACCATCCAGCGCACCACAGCCGTATATGTGGTGGGGTTGACCGGCTATGGTAGCGCCGGCGCCGCCGGTTACGATCACACCTGCGCGCTGATGCTGGGCGGCATCAAGTGCTGGGGTAATAACACCTACGGCCAGCTGGGCGATGGGACAACCACCCAGCGGCTGACCGCCGTGGACGTGACGGGGCTGACGAGCGGCGTGAGCGCGATCACCGCCGGTTACCAGCACACCTGCGCCGTGACAACGGGCGGCGGCCTCAAGTGCTGGGGGAATAACGCCTCCGGTCAGTTGGGCGATGGGACGACCACGGATCGGCTGACCGCGGTGGATGTGGCGGGGCTGACCGCCGATGTCAGCGCCGCCATCGCTGTCACTGCCGGTTACGCGCACACCTGCGCGCTGACGGCGGACAGCCGCGTCAACTGCTGGGGGTTGAACGGCGTCGGCCAGTTGGGCGACGGGACGACCACGCAGCGCACCACTGCAGTGTATGTAACGGGCTTGCTGGGCAATATACGGTTCTACCTGCCGGCGATCCTGCGGTAGAGAATATCCTGCGTGCGGCTTGCAGATGAACAGGCAGGGTGATGAACATGACGGGCCGACCCGGCGGCGTTTTGTGCGGCGGTACAGCGATGCTATAATCTGCGCCGAGGGGAGGTCGCATAGTGGTCTAGTGCGCACGCCTGGAAAGCGTGTAGGCGATGAGCCTCGCGGGTTCGAATCCCGCCCTCTCCGTGCCGGCGCGCCCGTAGCGGGGCCTGTCGCCCCACGCCGTCGCGCGCATCCGGCTGCTGATTGGGTCCTGCGCGGCAGAAGACTGTGAACCCCGCCAGGGCCGAAAGGAAGCAACGGTAAGCAGACCCTTCTGGGTGCCGCAGGAGCGCCTGATCAGCAGCCTGATGCGCGCGACGGCCAATCTGAAGCCTCAAGTTCCCAATTGTCCGAACAGACCCTTAACCCGCCCCAAAGCCAGCCGCAGAGCCTGCCCCCGACTGTGATCGGGGGCCTGCCTCTGCGCGGCGAGTTTGTCCTGCGCCTCTATCCGGGGCCGATCGTGTTGGTTGCGACCGCGCTTCTCGTCGCGGCCATGCTCTGGGGCTACTTCGCCACCGAGCGGCCCGCCGCCGGATACACGGCTGGAGCGCGCGCCAAGCATCCAAATCTGGCTCGCCCAGCCGGTGGAAGTTGAAGCCGATGGCCTGCTCCTGCGCGGCCTGACCCAATCGGGGAGCGTGGCCGATGCCCTGCGGGAACTGGGCGTTCATCTGGGCCGCGATGACCGCTTGCTCTACGGGGGCGAGCCACTGCCCGTCCAGACGCTTCTCTTAGATTTGCTGGCTGACCCGCTTGACCCGTATCAGGAACGCCCCGCCGTCCGTCTAAGCGTTGAGCGCGCCATGCCGATCACCATCAGCGATGACGGCGTGCTGGCTTCCCTCAACACGTATGCCACCACCGTGCGCGAGGCTCTGCGCGTTCACAATGTGCTGTGGCACAACACCGACCGCATCACGCCGGGGCTGGACGATCCGATCAACGCCGGCCTGCACATCCTCGTCGAGCGCTCCAAGCCGATGACGATTATCGCCGACGGCAAGACCCTCCCCGCCCGCACGCGCGCGCCGACCATCGCGCAAGCCCTGCCCGAAGCGGGTATCTACCTGAAAGGCAAGGACTACACCCTGCCGCCGGCGAGCACGGCCACGCGCGATAATATGCTGGTGCAGGTCGTGCGCGTGCGCGAAGACCTGATCGAGGAGGCCAGCCCGATTGCCTACGCCAAGCTGATGCAGCCCGACGACAATCTGGAGATTGACCAACAGCGGCTGGCCCAGCGCGGGCAGGCGGGCGAACATCGCCGGGCAATCCGCATCGTCTACGAAAACGGTCAGGAGATCAAGCGCACTTTAGAGCGCGAATGGGATGCGCGCGCGCCCGTGCCCCAGATCACGGCCTATGGGCACAAGATCGTGGTGCGCGATCTGATGACGCCGGGCGGGCCGATCCAATACTGGCGCGTCATCCGCATGTATGCCACGTCATACAGCCCGTCGCGCTCCGGCGTGTCGCCCAGCAAATCATGGTACGGCCACACCTTTTCCGGCTTGATGGCCGGCAAGGGCGTCGTGGCGATTGATAAGAGCGTCGTGCCGTGGCTGGCCGATCTGTATGTGCCGGGCTATGGCACTGCTATCGCCGGAGACACGGGCAGTGGCATCATCGGCAAATGGATTGATCTGGGCTACGACGACGACAACTACGAGTCGTGGAGCCAGTGGGTCAACGTCTACCTGCTGACCCCCGCCCCGCCGGCGCAATTCATCCGCTGGATACTGCCGAACACCCCCGTCGAGCCCCGCTCGCGCCAATAGCGCCGCCCCTGCCTATGCCGGGCCCCCCAACCTCGGTGCATGAACTGCGCGCCCTGCTGGAAAAGCGCGGTCTGCGCCCCAAGAAGTCCCTCGGCCAGAACTTTCTCATCGCCGCGGATGTGCTACAGGCTATCGCGCAGGCTGCCGACATCCAGCCCGATGAGGTCGTGGTGGAGGTCGGCCCGGGCGTCGGCACGCTGACGCGCTGGCTGGCCCTGGCGGCGCGGCGCGTCGTGGCCGTCGAGGTGGACGCGAACATGGTCGCCATCCTGCGCGAGACGCTGGCGGCTTTTGAGAACGTCACGCTGATTCACGCCGACATCCTCAAGCTCGACCTCGACGCCGCGCTGGCCCTCTCTGCGCCCTACAAAGTGGTCGCCAACCTGCCCTACTACATCACCTCGGCGATCATCCGCAAGTTTCTCGACCGCCCGCACCGGCCCAGCCTGTTGGTGCTGATGATGCAGGACGAAGTCGCCCAGCGCATTTTGGCCGCGCCCGGCGAGATGAGCCTGCTAGCCGCCAGCGTGCAGTTCTACGCCAGACCCTCGCGGGTGATGCGCCTTCCGGCTGGCGCGTTCTATCCGGCCCCGCAGGTGGATTCGGCGCTGATCCGGCTGGACGTGCAGACCGGGCCGCTTGCGGTCAGCCCGGAGCGGTTCTTTCGCGTCGCGCAGGCCGGTTTCGGCCAGCGGCGCAAGACCCTGCGCAACGCGCTGGCGTCCGGGCTGGGCATTGGCCGCGAGCAGAGCGAGGCCCTGCTGACGCAAGCCGGCATTGACCCGCAGCGCCGCGCGCAGACGCTGGCGATTGCGGAGTGGGTGAGGCTGGCGGAAGCGTGGGACGGGCCGCTGGCGGATAGCAGATAGCAAATGGCCGCTGGCAGATAGCAGATAGCGAATGGCAGATAGTAGATAGCCGATAGTTAACGGCCATCAGCCATCGGCCATCAGCCACCGGCTATCGGCTATCCGCCATCGGCTAGTCCAACAGCCTCGCCAGACCGTTCACCAGCCGCTCCACATCGTCCAGCGAGTTATAGGCCTGTATCGAGACGCGGACATAGGGCTTGCCCTGCCAGACGACCATCGGCACCTCGACCCCAAACTCGTCGTAGAGCCGCGACTTCAGTTGGGCCGGGTCGCACGGCGGCAGTGGCAGGGTGACCATCTGCATCGTCCAACTTGTATCGTCCGGGCTGATGGGCGGCAGGCCGGTCAGCGCGCTGATGCGCTCGCGCGTCTCCCGCACGAGCGTCTGGCACTGCCGCCGCACGTCAGCCCATTGATATTCCTCGTGAAAGCGGATAGCCTCCGGCACGGTGAGATACGACGCGATGTCGCGCGTGCCGGTCCACTCCTGCTCGTCAATGAAGCGCGAGGCGCTGGGCGCCACCGACTGATAGCCCCAACTGACGACGAGCGGCTCGACCAGCGGCTGGACGGCCGGGCGCGCGTAGAGGAACGCCGCGCCTTTGGGCGCGCAGAGCCATTTGTGGCAATTGCTGGAGTAGATGTCCGCGCCGAGGTCTTCGACGTCGAGCGGCAGTTGGCCGATGACGTGCGCGCCGTCCACGATGCTGATGATGCCGGCCTCGCGCGCGCGTTGGCAGATGGCTTTGACCGGAAAGATCAGCGCGGTCGGCGAGGTGATGTGGCTGAGAAAGATCACGCGCGTGCGCGGCGTCACGCCCGCCCACAGCCGCTCGACGAAATTGTCGTGCGTCGTGACCGGCAGAGGGATGGGCTGGCGCTTATAGACCGCGCCGCTCTGCTTGCAGAGAAACTGCCACGTCCGATCCAGCGCGCCGTACTCGTGGTCGGTGGTCAAGATTTCATCGCCGGGCTTGAGGCGCAGACTGCGCGCCGCGATGTTCAGCCCGGTGGTGGCGTTGGGCACATAGACGAGGTTATCGGCGTCGGTATGCACGAACGCCGCCAGCGCGGCGCGCGCCTCGCGCATGAGGCTGGCGAAGCGGCGCCCCAGAAATTCAACCGGCTGCCATTCTAACTCGCGTTGCCACTCCTGATATTTCTCAAACACCGGGCGCGGGGTTGCGCCGAATGAGCCGTGGTTGAGAAAAGCGATGTCGGGGTTCAGCAGAAACAGGTCTTTGGAGAGTGGCGCGCGGTTGTTGTGGGTCATCAGGGCCTCGTGAGTTTTGCGTCATTATACCGCTTTTTCGCTCAACCCCGATACCCGATGGATTCCGCTCAAGCGCGCAGGGCGGATTTCCGCGGCCCGCCGCCGTTCACAGCCCGCTGGCATCGAAGACGCGGACACCGCCGTAGTCGGCGACATAGAGCAGGTTGTCGTATCCGAATAAGTTGAAGGGCTGGATACCGGTCATCATCGGTTGCCAGGTGTGATGGACGGGGTCCACCTCGACGATCAGGCCGGCATCGTGCAGCGAGACGAACAACTTGCCCGCCGCAATCGCCACGCCCGAAGGCACCGAGCCATCGGGCAGAACCGCCACGGGTGGGAAGAACCCGAAGATGGTTTCGCGGCCGGCATAGGCGAAGGGGTGCCCATAATGCCCGCCGAATACGATGTCGTTGACTTCATCGCCGGCATTTGCCAGGTTCGCATCGTTCTTTTCGGGCGTGAAGGCTGGATCGTTATCAATGGCGAAGACCTGCTGTTGTCCTCCGAGAAAGCCGACGGTCATCGCCCAGGGGTTGCGGAAACCGCGCGCAAACTCGTAGACCTCACCGGCGCCCCCCGGGCGGACTTCGTAGCCTGTGACACTGCTCAACCATGAGAGCGGCGCATAGTTGATGCGCCCGGTCGGGAAATCCTCGTAGGCGGGCGGCTTGATGCCGCTGAGGACGCCGGGCGCGGCGTAGTTCGAGTCCATCACGGAACCCATCGCCATCAACAGCACATCCTGACCCGCCAGCGTGAACTTCGCCAGCGCGTGGTTGACGTGGCCGTAAATCTGGCTGATGACCGGATACGACAGCACCGCCTCGGCGTTGTGCATCTGGTCGTCGTCGGGCATACGTTGCAGCGCGCCCGCCTCGTTGAAAAAGATCAGGCCATGATAGACGACAATCCCGCCAATCAGATTGTAGACCGGCGGCGTCAATGGGATCGGCTCGCCGTGGCTAGGCTTCTTCCAGATGGCGTATCCTCCCTTCATCGGTTCGGCAATCGCCGACGCATCTTGGGCCGCGCCGAAATAGATCGCGCCGGTCTCATCACGATACAGCGCCGTGACGATATGGCCTGTGACGACGGGCATTAAGACTTTTGCCGCCGATTGAGGGATAAGGATGGCTGAGGTGGTTGGTGTGGGTCTGGGCCGCGGCACAGCGGTCGGCGGGCGGGTGGCCGTAGGCACAGGGGAGGAGACGGCGGGCTGGTCTTCGTCGAGGGCGCAGGGCGATGGCGTGCCATCGGGCTCGGCGAGTTCCAGATTGCGATGCTCGAAATCTTCGCAGGTATACGCATCGTCTTCGGGTATCGCGCTGGCCGGGTTGGGCAGGCGAGTGGCCGCCGTGTCCGGCGACGGCAACGCGGTAGAAAGCGGCCGGGACGTGGCAATCGCCCGCGCTCTGGCCGCCGGCCTTGCCGTGGCGGTTGGTGTTGGGCTTGAACGAGCCGGTGAGCTGCATGAGACCAAAACGACACAGGCAAGGGCTAACGCGGTGAGGCGAAAGGCCATGATAAATCTCCAGAGTTCACCATGCGCCGGGGTGTGGCTTAGCGCATGGTGAACTCGGCGGTGAACTATGCAACTCCTACGATTGATCAATCATACGCCCTGCCGGTTAGTTGGTTGGGAGGGTCGGCGCCGGCGGGCGCGGCCGATAGTTGAACTGAATACCCAGATAGGGCGCCGAAGCGTCGCTGGACTGCGCGCCCAGGGTCACGTTAACCGTCTTGGTGTCACTGCCGCGCTGAATCTTCAACGCGACCGTTTCGCCCGGCTTGTGCTGGCGGATCAGCGCGTCGAGCAAATGCTGGCCGTCCACACTCTGCTCGCCGATGGCGAGAATCTTATCGCCGGCTTGCAGGCCCGCTTTCGCGGCCGGTGAGTCGGCGACCACTTGGATGATCGTCGCGCCGTTGAAGGCCAGCGTGCCGGTCATCGGATGACCGGGGCCGCCGGGTTGGCCGGGTTGGCCGCCGCGCGAACCGCCAAAGCCGCGGAAGCCGCCGGGGCCGCCAAAACCGCCGAAGCCGTGAGGCTCAAATCGCCCGAAGCCGCACGCGCCCGTAGCCTGATCAATGCGCTGTTTCGCCGCAGTCGCCTGATCGGCCGTCAAGCGGCCATCTTTGACTGCCTGATCAACCATATCCTTGGCCGTATCCTTCTCGGCTTGCGTCAACTTATCCACGCTCACACCCAGATGCTGGGCCAACGCCTGCAAATACTGCGTGCAAGCGGCGGGCGCGGCCGGCGCGGTGGGCGTGCCCCCACTGCCGCCCTGCGCCCAGATGGTCGTCGCGCCAAGCACGCCCAGCGCCAACAACACTCCCGCAACTGCGCTAATGACTTTGAATTTCATCGTTCGTTCTCCTTATTTGACATCGCTTGATAGGGCTTCCAAGCTCGACGCCTCCCATGTCATTGTGCGGGCGGCGAGACTCATCTGCCGAAACCCCAAAACTTGGGGCGGTTAATTGATCCATGGTTTACCGTCTGTTGTGCTTTCGATTCTCCTTTCTGGCATGGGCGCCAACCCCTCTCGGCCATGCCCCTTGCGCGTCGTCGCCTGCACCCATGCGCTTACCTCGCCCCGACCGCCGTGGCCGTGGACAGTTGAGCACGAGCCATCACCACACGGTACACCGTCAAAAAGACGATCACCAGCGCGCTGCCCAGATAGAGCCACTGGGTCGTGCCGAGCGCGCTGTCGGTGCCGGCAAACCAGCCATGCACCGTCACCATCAGGTAAGCGATGAAGCTGAAATAGTGGATCGCGCGGAACGCGCGCGCGCCAATCCAGCGGCGGATATAGAACGTGATCGTGACCAACAGCGTCAGATACAGGCCAATCACGCCGAGGCCGACCCACAGCGGCCGGTAGGGCGCGGCGAACGGCACCAAAATCTCCGCCAACGAAAAGGGCAGATAATGATCGCCCAGCAGAACCACGACGTGCAGGACGATGAAGCCAATCGCCAACAGCGACAAGAACTGGTGCAGTTCGTAAGTCCACGCCCGCGGCTGAAGCGGGTCGAACAGCTTACTCGACACCGCGATGCCCCAGGCGGTCGAGAGCCACAACAGAAAATAAGCCATCAGCCCGGCCGCGCGCGTCACGTACCAGAGCGCCTGCGGACTGCTCAACGCAAAGAGCCCATCCACCGCCTGCGCCGGCAGCGCGCCCAGCGGCGTCGCCGCGAGCATGATACCCACCGCGCCGGCCACCATCAGCGACAACACCGTCAGCGCGGCCAGGAGGAAGCGCCAGGCTCGATCAGATAGTCCCAATTCCATGATCCAAATACCCCTTTGCATTGGCAGAGCCCCACAAAAGCCCCTCGCGATCTACAGCAATGAAGGCCAATCCCTCACAGCGTCCGGCAATGCGCTCGGCCCCGGCGGGGCCTGCAATCAACAGCGCCTTGGCGAACACTTCAGCCGCCGCCGCCTCTGGCGCAATAGCCGTTACGCTCAACCACTCACTTTGCGCCGGCAGTCCGGTGCGCGGGTCAATCAGATGATGCCGTTCATGCCCGTCCTGCCGCCAGCGCCGCTTCATTTGGGACGAAGTTGCCACCGCGCCCGGGCCTGTGCGCACAACCGCCAACGTCTGCTCGTCGTCACGCGGGTCGGCCAGCGCAATCTGCCACGCGCCGCCCGCATCGCCATCGCGGCGCGGCACGCCGACAGCGTAGAGGTCGCCTCCGGCGCTCACCGCGCACGCCTCGCTGTAGGCCGCGAGCCTGCGCGCGGTCTGCTCGGCAATCCAGCCTTTGGCGATGCCTCCTAAATCCAAACGCATCCCCGGCGGCAGTCGCACGGCGCGCCGGGCTTGATCAAACTCCACCGCGCGGAAATCGCCGACCGGCGGCGGCCCGCCCGGACGACCGCGCCCCGGCCTGAGCCTGTCGAAGGGCGCCAGCACGGTGTCCAGACTGCGGTCATAGCCTGCCAACTCCAGCACTTCGAGGACTGCCGGGTTGAACAACCCCTCGGTGGCCTCGTTGAGCGCGCGCGCTTGCCACAACAGCGCGAACAGTTCATCTGATGCCATGAACCAGCCGCCCGCGGAGCGATTCAACTGCGATAGCTCGCTCTCCGGAGAGAAGCGCGTGAAGCGCGCCTCGCTCGCCGCGATGTGCTCGCGCGCCGCCGCAAAGCCGCGCGCCAGCGCCGGCGGGTCGCCCTCGGCGGCCAGCACGATAGCCGTGTTCATGGCGCGAAACTCTTCGTATTCCATTTCAGGAACCGCGCGTGCGCAATCGCAACTGCGGAACGGTTGAGCCGCCGCGCAGGGAAGGCAGGGCCTGTATGCCCGCCGAGGGACGCAGACTGGGCAACGGCGCCAATGGGGCAACCTCCAGCCCGGCTATCGCCGGTGGCGGGTTCGCAGAGACCGGCTTGCCTGCGTGAGCCAACAAGACCCATCCGCCCAAGAACGCCGCCATACTGCCGCTCGCCACCACTATACGCAGACCGTGAGGAAACCATTTCATCGTTGTTGACTCCCGTTATCGCCCGCGCAGTTGGATCGTGCCGTCGCTCATGATGCGAATCAGCCCGCGCTGTTGGAGCTGGCTCAAGACCGATTGGTACTGTTGGATCAAGGCATCAGCCTGATCGAGCTGGCTTTGATACTGCTTCTCCCGCTCCTGATATTGCCGCACGAGGTTCTGCAACTGCTGAACGTCACTGGCTGAGCCGGCGGTCGGCGCGCCGGCCTCCGCGGGCGTATTGCTCGCGGCCACACTGGTTGGATTGAAGAGCGCGCTCATCCCGATGGTGAACATGCCGCCCGCAATCAAAGCCGTCACCACGAACGCGACCGCTATGCCCTTTGCTCGATTCATCTCTGACCCCTCTGGTTTGCGACCCCCCGCCTTGACTATCATGTTGACTATAACAAAGAATTATGGAGAGACGATGGAGGATTGATGAGTGCCGACTGAGAGTTCAGCGCTTCCGGGATTTAATGAGTCAACTGCGCGTCGAGACGTCGCGCTTGCGCCTCCATCAATTCTCCACAGATTTATGCTATAGTGAAGACAGCGCCGCGCGCTTTCCCATGTCACCGCGAATTCTGGTCGTGGACGACGACGAGCAAATCGTCCGCCTATTGCAATCGTATCTCAGCAAGGAAGGGATGACCGTCTTCACCGCCGCCGACGGGCTAGAAGCGATGCACATCGTCCGCCGCGAGTGGCCGGACTTGGTCGTCTTGGACTTGATGCTACCGGCGCGCGACGGCTGGGAGGTTGCGCGCTTGATGCGCGCCGAAGAGCCGCTGGCGAAAATCCCCATTCTGATGCTGACCGCTCGCGTCGAGGACGACGACAAAATCCTTGGCTTTGAACTGGGCGCCGACGATTATGTGACCAAGCCGTTCAACCCGCGCGAAATGGTCATGCGCGTGCGCGCGATTTTGCGCCGCGCCGCCGGTCTGCCCCGCCCGTCCATCGTTCTACAGGTTGGCCGCCTGCGCCTCGACGATCAGGAGCGCGCGGCCAGCCTTGACGGGCGCGCGCTCGACCTGACGCCGTCGGAATTTGCCATCCTGCGCGCGCTGATGAAGAACGCTTCCCACACGCTGACGCGCGGCGAATTGATTGAAGCCGCCTTTGGCTATGAATACGAGGGCATGGAGCGCACTGTGGACAGCCATGTCAAGAACTTGCGCAAGAAAATCGAGCCCGGTCCCGCCCAGCCTGCTTACATCGAAACGGTCTATGGCGTGGGCTATCGCTTGAGCGATCCAAACGGAGAACCGCCATGAACCGCCTGTGGGTGAGACTGACGGCCGCGTTCGTGGCGGTCACGCTGGTCAGTGTCGGCACGGTTGCGCTGCTGGCCGGGTGGAACGCCAGCGACCAATTTCGCCAGTACGTTTACCATCAGGACGAACTGGCGCAAAACGATCTGGCCGACGAGTTGGCGGCCCCCGCGGGACAGCGGTTGGGCAGTACGGTGGACCTGCGCTCGCGCGGAGGCGGCGCGCCGGTGACGGTCGAAGGCAGGCTGGTCGGCTACGTGACCGCCAGCGACAACCCGCGGGATTTTACTGCGCCGCCGGAGCAGAACTTTCTCGATCAACTGCGCGTCACGCTCGTCATTGCGGCGGTGGTGGCGGGCAGTCTGGGTATCTTGTTCGGCACGCTGATCAGCCGCACGCTGGCCGCGCCGCTGGCCGATCTGGCTAGCACCGCGCGCGCGTTTGCGGCGCGCGACTGGGGGCGGCGCGTGAGCGTGCGCGGCGCGGCGCAGACGGCTGAAATTGCCGCCGTGGCGCGCGCGTTTAACGAGATGGCGGATGACTTGCAACACGCGGAGACCCTGCGCCGCAATCTGATGGCCGACGTGGCGCATGAACTGCGCACGCCGCTCAGCGTTCTGCAGGGCAACCTGCGCGCCCTGCTCGACGATGTTTACCCGCTGGAGCGCCGTGAGATTGCGACCCTGTACGACCAGACCCGCCTGCTTAGCCGCTTGGTGGACGACCTGCACCAACTGGCATTGGCCGAGTCGGGGCAGTTGCCTTTGAATGTGCAGGCGATAGATTTAATGGGGTTGTTGCAGGCCACGCACAGCCAATTCGCGGCGGGGGCGGAAGCGCAGGGTCTCTCCCTCACTGTAGGGGCGGGCCTTGCGCCCGCCCTTGCGCCCGCCCTGCCGAGGGCGCGCGCGGATGCAGACCGGCTGGCGCAGGTCTTGCAAAATCTGATCAGCAACGCCATCCGTCATACGCCCACCGGCGGGCGCATCACGATCACCGCCGAGCCGCTGGCCATCGCCGCGGGCGAGATGGTGCGCGTGAGCGTCGGCGATACCGGCGATGGCATCGCCCCGGAGGATTTGCCGCACGTCTTTGACCGGTTCTACCGCGCAGACCGCTCGCGCTCGCATCGCGGCGGGGGCGCGGGGCTGGGCCTCGCCATTGCCAAGTCGCTCACGGAGGCGATGGGCGGAACCATCGGCGTTGAGAGTGCGCGCGGGCAGGGCAGCCGCTTCTGGTTCACCCTGCCAGTGGCAGGGGCGTAAGCCCGCCGGTCACCATCTGCCGCTCGCCGATGCCGGCGACCTTGACATCCAGCCGCGCGCGCCCCGCTTCAGCGAGCGCCTCGGCCACCTTGTGCGTCTCGGCCAGCGGCCAGCCGAAGACGCGCGCGGCCTGTTGGGGCGTGGTGAAGATGACATCGCGCAGGTATTGGTCGAGGATGGCGCGCCGCGCCTGCTCGCGGGTGATTTGCCGCGCCTGTAGGGGGATGGACGGCAACCAGCGCGGCAGGAGTTCATAGATGAAGGCGTAGCGCCACGCGCCCGCCTGCGCCACCCCCACCGGCAGAACCTTCAAGCCCATCTGTAGTTCAGCGAGCGCGCGGTCGAAACGCCCGCGGCTCTGCTCCGAGGTCATGCGCGCTTCCTTGCTCAACCGCACCGCGTCGAGCGCGCCCTTCTCCAGCAGTACGTCATAGATCGTCTTCGCCTCGACCGACAGCCGTCCCTCGCGGTACTCGTCAAGATAGTCCTGCTCGTAGTCGCCGAAGTTTTCGCTCAAGGCGTAGAAGTTGGGCAGGAAGTCGAGGCCGACCAGCGTGGCCTTGCCGCGGATCAATTTGCCGTAAAACCACCAGCGCTTATCCAGCGATTCATCTTTCCAGCCCCACGTGCGCTCAATCTCGTAGCCGCGGTGCATCGGCGAAGTCTTGACCACGCGCCCGGCGATGGCGTCCCACAGCGAAGGCATCTCGACGTTCTGGATGGGAAAGAGGAAGCAGAAGCCGACATCGTTCACAAAGCGACGCGCCTCATCTTGCGTCGTCACGCGCAAGTCCATGCGGCGGCGATAGCGGGCGGTGCGCGCGGCGAGGAGCGCCGGCCGGTCGAGCGCGCTGGCGTTCGATGGTGCGTTCATGGTGAGCAATGATAGCGGTATTTCACGGCGCGCGCAATCGCAACAGCACGGCGCGCTGGGGTCGGTTGCCTACGGATAGGGCCGGCGCGTCGCCGTCGGCACGGGTGTAGCCGTTGGTGGCGCCTGTGTCGCTGTGGGCGGCGGTGTATTGGTTGCGGGCGGCGGGTAGGGCCGAGGCGTAGATGTGGGTGGCGGCACGGGTGTAGCCGTCGGCGGTACGGGTGTGGCCGTCGGCGGCGCGGGTGTGGCTGTCGGCGGCACCGATGTCGCTGTTGGGACCGGCACGGGCGTGGCGGTTGGGGGCGCGCCGGTGGCCGTGGGGGCCGGCGCCGTGGCCGTCGCCGACGGCGTGTCGCCCGGTGTCGGCAAAGCCGTCTCGGTACCCGATGGCGTGAGAGTCGCCAGCGGCGGCACGGTTCCTGTCGGCGGTGGCTGTGAAGTCAGCGTTGGTAATGGAGACACCGTCGCAGTCGACGCGGGCAGGGGCGTGAGGGTCGCCAATGGGGGCGGCGTCTCCGTATCCACAGGCTGGGGGGTGAGCGTCGCGCCCGGTATGGCCGTCTCGGTCGCGACCGGCGTGCGCTGTGGCGAAGGGGTCGGCGTCGGCGAACCGGTTGCTGTTTCCGTTGCGGTTGGCGAACCCGTCGGTGTGGGCGTCAATGTGATAGCCCGCGTGCCCGTGGGCGATGGCGTTTCACTGGCGACAGGCGACCTGACCGGGAGCGACGTATTGGACGGCGTTGGGGATTGATCGCCGGTTGAAGTTCCCCGTATCGCGGGGCCGCCGGGCGTGCCCCCTTGCGCCCCGGTTGGCGCCGCGCCGGGCGTCGCGCCCCCGCGCGGCGTCGGCGTCGGCATCGGCGTCACGGTCGGCACAGGTGTGGTTAAGCTGACGACGACGGCCGCCAGCCGCACCGGCACATCGGTCGCTTCCGGTTGTTGATCGTGGATGATCTCCTCAACAATCACCAGGCGCACGGCCGGCATGCGCTTTGAAACCGGATCGGTGGAGTAGTTCGGGACCAGCGCCGAGCGCAACGACACCAGGAGAAACGACGGGCCGCGCAGGCCTGACGCCCCGAAGAAAAACAACGATAGCCCCAGGAACAGGATGCTTACGACGACGACGATCACAAACAGGCGTTGCCAGAGACGCCCGCCGCCCACCTCGACCGCCGCGGCCGGCTCAATGACCGCTTGATCTTGGCTCACGGCTGTATCCCCGTGATGTCGTCGAAGGGCACCCGACCCGGCGAGCGTGGAAGCGGCACGGCAATCGGCGGCGCCGGGTTTCCGAAGAGCCTTGCCGGTCCGGGAGTCGCCGTCGGCGTCACGACGGGCGCTTGGGGGGCCGGCTTCATGACGGCTTGCGGCGTGGACACGGTTGCCCTATTCATCAGAGGCAGGGCGATGAGCGTGGCTGGGGGCGCTTCTTGAATGGTCAACGCCGTGGGCGCCGGTACCGGCGTGGATGGAACAACCGGCAGTGAGCTAAACACGAGCGTGCTGGTGGAGAATGGCGTCGGCGTTGGCCGGGGTATCTTGGTCGCGGTCGCGGTGGGCGTGGATGTGTCGGTCGGCGTTCTGGTTGGCCTCGGCGTACGGGTTGCTGTACCGGCCGGCGTGGCCGTGTCGGTGGGTGTAGCCGTCGCGGTGTCAGTCGGTGTAGCCGTCGCGGTATCAGTCGGTGTCGGCGTTGGAGTATCGGTTGGCGTGGGTGTCGCTGTATCCGTCGGCGTGGCCGTCGCCGTATTGGTTGGTGTGGCCGTCGCGGTGTCGGTCGGTGTGGCTGTCGCGGTATCAGTCGGTGTGGCCGTTGCGGTGTCGGTCGGTGTAGCGGTCGGCGTATGAGTCGCCGTCGCGGTGTCGGTCGGCGTGGCCGTTGCGGTATCGGTCGGTGTGGCTGTCGCGGTATCAGTCGGCGTGGCTGTCGCGGTATCAGTCGGCGTGGCTGTCGCGGTGTCAGTTGGCGTGGCTGTCGCGGTGTCAGTCGGCGTGGCCGTCGCCGTGTCAGTCGGCGTGGCCGTCGCGGTGTCAGTCGCCGTCGGCGTCTGAGTTGGCGTATTGGTCGGCGTGGCCGTCGCCGTATTGGTTGGTGTGGCCGTCGCGGTGTCGGTCGGCGTGGCCGTCGCCGTGTTAGTTGGCGTGGCCGTCGCGGTGTCAGTCGGTGTGGCCGTCGGCGTCTGAGTCGGTGTCGCGGTATCGGTCGGTGTAGGCGTCGCTGTATTAGTTGGCGTATTGGTCGGCGTGGCTGTCGCGGTATCAGTCGGTGTGGCTGTTGCCGTGTTAGTTGGCGTGGCCGTGTCGGTCGGTGTGGCTGTCGCGGTGTCAGTCGGCGTCGCTGTCGCGGTGTCAGTTGGCGTGGCTGTCGCGGTGTCAGTCGGCGTCTGAGTCGGTGTATCCGTTGGCGTGGGTGTCGCTGTATCCGTCGGCGTGGGCGTCGCCGTATTGGTTGGTGTGGCCGTCGCGGTGTCAGTCGGCGTGGGCGTCGCGGTGTCAGTTGGCGTGGCCGTGTCGGTCGGTGTAGCCGTCGCGGTATCGGTCGGTGTAGCCGTCGGCGTATGAGTCGGCATCGCGGTGTCGGTTGGCGTAGCCGTCGCGGTGTCGGTTGGTGTGGCTGTTACGGTGGGTGTACTCGTAGCCGTATCGGTCGGCTTGGCCGTCGCGGTATCGGTCGGCGTCGGTGTATGAGTGGGTGTATTGGTCGGCGTGGCTGTTGCCGTGTTAGTTGGTGTGGGCGTCGCGGTATCAGTCGGTGTGGCTGTCGGCGTATGAGTTGGCGTGGCTGTCGCCGTGTCGGTCGGTGTGGCCGTTGCGGTGGGTGTACTCGTAGCCGTGTCAGTCGGCGTCGGCGTATAAGTCGGTGTAGCCGTTGGCGTGGGCGTGGCCGTGTCGGTCGGTGTGGCCGTCGCTGTATCCGTCGGCGTCGGTGTATGAGTGGGTGTATTGGTCGGTATGGGCGTCTTGGTATCGGTTGACGTGGCGGTCGCCGTATTCGTCGGTGTGAGCGTCGGAGTGTCCGAAGGCGTGGCCGTCGCGGTATTGGTTGGCATGGGCACCGGCGTGCGTGTCTGCGTTGGAATCGGCGTAGGGCTCTGCGTTGCGGTGCTGGTCTGCGTCGGCGTCTGGGTTGGAACCGGCGTTAATGTGCTCGTCGGTCGTGGCGTTGGCGTGTTCGTCGGCACCACACCCGTGGGCGTAGGGAACGGTGTCGCCGTATCGGCTGGGATGGGTGTCTCGGTTTCCGTTGGCGTCTCGGTCGGTGTTTCGGTTGGTGTCGGCGTGGTGGTGGCTGTCTCGGTTGGCGTCGCGGTTTCCGTCGGTGTTTGGGTTGGCGTCGGCGTGGTGGTGGCCGTCTCGGTCGGCGTCGCGGTTGTCGTCGGTGTTGTCGTCGGCGTCCGGGTCGGCGTCAGGGTACCGGTTGTGGTTACCGTTGGGGATACACTCGCGGCGGCGGTCCTCGTCGCCGTCAGAGAAGAAAGTGGCGCGCGCGTCGCGGTCGAGCCGGACGGCGGCCGGGTACTGCCCGGCGGCGCATTATTCCCCGCCAGCGGGGTTTCGATACTGGCTGGATCCGGCGTCGGCGTGGGCGTCGCCGTTGGAATGGGCGTAACGGATGGCACGGGTATGGACAAACTGATAACCAGTTCCGCGACTCGCGTTGGCGCATCGGTGGCTTCCGGTTGGCGATCCTGAATAACGTCTTCAATAATCACCAGCCGCACGGCCGGCATCCGGATGGAAGGTGGCTCGGCGTGGTAGTCGGCCACCAGCCCCGAGCGCAGTGAAATCGGGATAAACTCAAGCCCCCGCAGGCCGGCCCGCGACGGGGCAAACAGCAGAGCCGGCCCCCTTCGACAGGCTCAGGGCGGGCCGCGCCCCGACGGGCGCACTCACCGCGCGGTCGCTTTCATCGCTTCTTCACCGTGGAAGTCGTGGGGCCTCAAGCGATAGGTCATCACCTCCTCGGCTTTGCCCTTCACGCTCTGCGCGCCCAACGGCTGAAACTTGAACTCGTCCTGCTGGGCCCCCAAAGCCCGCACGGTGCTCTCGCTGACGACTGCGCCGCTCTCGCCGAACTGCCGGGTCAGGCTCTCCAAGCGCTGGGTCGTGTTGACCGTGTCGCCAATGATCGTGTAGTGCAGGCGGTCACTCGCGCCCAAGCCGCCGGCGGCCACCGTTCCGGTATTCACGCCAATGCCGGTAATGAACGGCGCCTCGCCGCGTGTGATACGGCGCTCGTTCAGGCGCTCGATGGCGCCCAGCATCTCAATCGCCGTCCGGCAGGCCAGCGTGGCGCTCTCCTGCGATTCCAACGGGCGCGGCAGTATCCCGAAGAAAGCCATCAGAGCGTCGCCGACGAAGGTGTCCACCACGCCGCCGTTGGCGACGATAATCGGCACGAGGTCGCCGAAGTATTCATTGAGCCAGGCCATGACCGTCGTCGAGTCCACCTTTTCGGAAATCGGCGTGAAGCCGCGAATATCGGCCATCAGCACGGTCGCCATGGCGGTCTGACCTTCCAGGCGCAGGTCTCCCGAAGCGAACGTCTGGCGCAACTGCTCGCGCACCTGCGGCGAGACGGTGCGCCCCAGCAAGTCGCGGTAGATAGACCCTTCACGCAAACCCGAAACCATGTAATTGAACGAGTGACCCAGCACCGCCACCTCATCATTGCCAACCGGATCAACCCGCGTTTCCAGATTGCCCTGCGCGACCTTGGCCGAGGCCGCCACCACCTGCAGCAGCGGCGTTGTGATGCGATTGGCGAGGTAGAGGCCAATGCCAATGACCAGACCAATCGCGATGGTCACCAACAGGAAAATCTGCAGGCGCGTGATCTGGCTGGCGTTCACCAGAAAGGCTTGCGGGAGCGACGCGCCAATGACCCCGAGGTCTTCAACCCCGCGCGCTTTCCAGGTTCCGAGTATCTCGGTGTAACTGATGTCCGAGACGGACAGATCGCGCGTCAGGCTGGCCGACGCCTGGCGCTGCATCAACGCCGCCACCTGTTCGGGGGCGAGGGTGTAGCTCTCGGTCTGGCTGAACGAAAGGGTCGAAGCGATGATCTGACCATCGGCATCATACATGGTGGTCTGCGCCAGCGTATCTTGCCGGATGAGACGCGCCAAAGTCTGCACCGATTTGCCAATCAAGATGGCCCCGGCCAACTTGCCGTTGTCGTCCAAGACCGGGCCGGCGACATAGAAGTAATCGCCCCACGTCGCGCGCGCCAGTCCGACGAATTTGTCGCGCCCTTGATCAACCCGGCGCTGCAACACGTTCTGCACAAACGCCCACGACGCAAAGTTGTCGCCGCGCGCCGCGCTATAATCTTCGACGCGGTCGCCCGGGCGGTGGCGCAGGGACAGCACGGCAATGCCCTGTTTATTCAGAATCTCAACCGCTTCGTCCTGCGCATTGATCGCCAGCGGCAGGGCCAGCACGCGCAAGAGCTCGGCGTTTTCGGTGAGCACTCCGTCGGACGCGCCTTGCACGTTGGCGAGCAACCGCAGGGATTCCAAGAGGCGGTTTTCTTCGCGCACCATGCGCTCGCTGGTCAGTTTGCCGGCCTCGATCACCTGATTGGTGAACCGCTCCTCAATCGTGTCGAGCGTCACTCGGCTGATGACGTAGGACGCGGCCAGCGCGAGCAGGAGCGACAGAACAGCATAGGGGAAGGTAATCTTGATGCGCACCGGTATGCGCACCCTCGGCAGGGCCGACTGTCCTTCAGCCTCTTCCAGCGGCACCGCCTCGCCTTTCTCAATATGCGCCAGCGCGCCCTCGAGCTTCTCGCGCGTAAAAGGCCGGCGCAAGATGGCGCGCGCGCCCTGCTCTTTGGCGCGCAATTCGCGCTCAATGTCCGGGTACTTCGTGGTGATAATGACTTTGGCTTGAGGGAAGCGCTGTTGTATCTGCTGCAGGAGGGTCAGCCAACTATCTTCCTTGAGCTGGAGGCTCGCCACCACCAGCTCCGGATTGACCTGGGCCATCAGGGCCAGCGCTTCGTCGGCAGTGCCGGCTCGCCAGAGGCGGTCGCGGCGCTGCTGAAAGAACTTGGCTAGCACCCGCGCAGAGCCGGAGTCGGATTGAACGATCAAAACTCGCGTGTTCATAGGTTGGTCACATGGCCGATAGCCGATAGCCGATGGCAGATAGCAGATAGCGAATAGCCATCAGCCCGGCCATCCGCCATCGGCCATCCGCCATCTGGAAGACAGTCTACCTTAATAGCAAAAGTTATAGCCGATTACCCCGCCTTTGTCAATGACCGTCATAGCGTAAACATCGCGGGGCTCCTCGCTCGTGGCGGATAGCCATATCCGCCACTGAGGGCCGCTGGATTTGCGACCAGCGGGAGTCCAGCGGGACTATGTCAGCCGGGCAAGTGCTGGAATTTCTGCGGATTCTGCTGGTCATTCTGATCTCCATTGACGTTCATGAGTTCAGCCATGCGTGGGCTGCCACGTGGCTGGGCGACCCCACACCCGAATCGCAAGGCCGCCTGACGTTAAATCCGGTCGCGCACCTAGACCCGCTCGGCACACTGATGATTGTCATCAGTTCCTTTAGCGGGTTCGGCTTTGGCTGGGGGCGGCCGGTGCAGGTCAACGCCGCGCGCTTGCGGTACGGCCCGGCCGTCGGCATGGGGATTGTCGCGGCCGCCGGGCCGCTGTCCAACCTCCTCATCGCCCTGATCACCTCGCTGGGCTACCGGCTGCTGGGCTGCTCGCCGGTCTTCAACGGCGGGGCGCTGTGTGACATGTTCACCACGTTCGTCTTGATCAACGTGGTCTTGGCGCTGTTTAATCTTATCCCGCTCTTCCCGCTCGATGGTTTTCGCATCGTGCTGGCGATTCTGCGGCTGTTTCGCGGGCGAACGGCGATTGAACTGGGATACCGGCTTGAAAGCACGGCCGCCTACGGGCCGATGCTCTTTATCCTGCTGATTTTGGCGGATCAGGTGCTTCATGTGAGCATTCTGCAGACCATCATCGGCACACCGGCCAATGCGCTCATTCGCTTCTTGTTGGGGTTCCGCCTGTGACGAAGACCCTGCGTCGCCTTCAACAGTTTGCGCAAGCCCTGCAGGCCGAGGTACAGTCGGCGGAACGGCTGATTCTCTCCGAGTACCTCGACGCGGCACAGCGCGCGCTATTCGAGCGCATGGCGGTCAGCGACCAGCGCCACAGCCTCGACCTGTTTTACGCCCTGCGCGACGCCGGCGAGTCGGATGAGTCGGTCCTGCAGGCCGCGCTCTTGCACGATCTCGGCAAGGCCGATGCGCCACTGCGCCTGCTGCACCGGGTTATTCACGTTGTGGCGGGAAAGGCGCTTCCCGGCGCGTGGGCCGCGTTCTGCGCCAGCCCGCGCCGTGATTGGCGACACCCTTTTTATGTGCTGGCCTGCCATGCCGAACTCGGCGCGCAGAAGGCTTCCCAGGCCGGCTGCTCCGCCGAGGTTGTCGCTTTGATTCGGCATCACCAGCATCCGATTACCGCACAGGTGCCCCCGTCGCTCCAGCGCAAACTGCGCGTCTTGCAAACGGCTGACGGGGAGCGCCAGGGCATAAAAGCGGCGAACGCCGGTTGAGGGTTACTATGGCTAGAGCAGTCATCTCGATTGTTGGTCTGGGTCTGGTAGGCGCATCGCTGGGGCTGGCGATCCGCAAAGCCAAGCCCGAAATAGAGGTGTTGGGGCATGATCTCAACGCCAACGCCGCCAAACAGGCGTTGAAGCTGGGGGCCATCGAGAAATCCGAGTGGAACCTGATCAACGCTTGCGAGAAGGCGAATCTGTTGGTGCTGGCGACCCCGGCGATGGCGATCAAAGAAATCTTCCAGCTGACCGCCCCCTACCTGCCCGAGGGTCAGGTCATTACCGACACCGCCGGCAGTAAAGCACAGGTCATGCAGTGGGCCGATGAACTGCTTCCAGCGCAGGTGTCTTTTGTGGGCGGCGACCCGATGGTCGGCGCCAACGGGAACGATTTTACGCCGCGCGCCGACCTGTTTCAGGGGGCGACCTACTGTCTCAGTTCCGGCACCGCCACGCCGAACAATGCCATCCAGTTGGTTGTGGGGCTCGTCGAGTTGGTCGGAGCGACGCCCTATTTTGTTGACCCTTCCGAGCACGATAGCTTCGTGGCCATGACTGACCATCTGTCATTCATGGTGTCCACAGCGATGCTGCGCATGGCCGTCGCTCAGGGCGAGCCGAGCCGCATTCCCGCCGACATTCATCATCTGATTGGCGCAACCTTCCGGCGCGCGACCGGCTTTTCGTCCGACGACCCGCAGACCTTTCGCGATCTCTGCTTGACCAATCGCGACGCCATCGCTCGCCGGCTGGATGAGATGAGCGCGAGCCTCGCAGACCTCAGCGCCGTGGTGCGCGAAGGCGACAGCCAGAAATTGGATGCGCTGTTTAACGGCATCTACGTGACCCGGCAGGTCGCCAGCCGGCCTTACCACGACCCCGATCAGGAAGCGCAATCGGCGGCCATCCGGATGCCCGGCGCTTTCGGGATCGGCGATTTGCTGGGCATTCACCCGCGCAAGGCGCCGGACAAGGGCAAAGAGGCCAACGGGCGAAGAAAGTAGCGCCACCAAAAACGTTGCGCGTTATGCGTTAGCGCGTTGGTGCGTGCACGGCCGGAGCGGGCAATCATTCACCGCAGAGGACGCAGAGGACGCAGAGATTTCTTCTGGCGCTTTCGCGGCGTGAAGTTTCGAGCGTGAAGTTCCGAGTTCTCTTCGGCGTTCCCGGCGGGCTCTGCGGTGAACCTATCGCGCTAACGCGCAACGCACTAACGCACAACGCGTAACGCACAACGCGCCAACGGTTTTATGGTGAGCTTGCATCCTGAGCCTGTCGAAGGATGTCGAACCATGCCTAGTCTCTCGGCGGTCATGCCGGCCTACAACGAAGAAGACAACATCGCCCCGCAGGTCACCGAGCTGGTCGGGACGCTCCGTTCGCTGGTCACCGATTTTGAAGTGATTGTGGTCAACGATGGCAGTCGGGACCGCACCGGCGCACTCGTTGCCGGGCTGGGCGCGGAGTTCCCGCAGGTGCGGCTGGTTCAGCACGCGGCGAATCAAGGCTATGGAGCCGCGCTCTACTCCGGGTTTATGAGCGCCACGAAGGAATGGGTCTTCCTGACCGACTCCGACCGCCAGTTTGACCTGTCCGACCTGAACCGGCTGTTGCCCTTGAGCCGCACCGCAGACATTGTGGCCGGCTATCGCGCGCCGCGCCGCGACCCGTTGATGCGCGTGCTGAACGGCATGGGCTGGAGCGCGCTGGTAACACTGCTCTTTGGCTATATGGCCCGCGATATTGACTGCGCCTTCAAGCTCTTCAACCGCGACATCTTGCAGCACATCAAACTCGATTCACGCGGCGCCACGTTCAGCGCCGAATTCTTGATTCGCGCCAAGCGCGCCGGCTACCGCATCGTCGAGGCGCCGGTCAGCCACCGGCCGCGGCGCGCGGGCCGCGCCACCGGCGCGCGGCTGGATGTGATCATACGCGCCTTCCGCGAACTGTTCCGCCTGCGCTGGCGGCTGTGGTTTGACAGCTGACAGCTGATGGCTGATGGCCGATGGCTGATAGCGGTTGACTATCTGCTATCTGCTATTCGCTATCTGGAGGAAGACCATTTTGAAGATTTTGATGGTAGCGCCGACGTCGTTCTTCTCGTCCTACGGCTGTCACGTGCGTATTGCCGAGGAGGCCGACGCTTTACGGCGGATGGGGCATCAGGTCAAGGTAGTGACCTACCATAACGGCGGCAGTTGGAAC
This sequence comes from Chloroflexota bacterium, assembly GCA_016200765.1. Lineage (GTDB taxonomy): Bacteria > Chloroflexota > Anaerolineae > JACRMK01 > JACRMK01 > JACQEC01. The sequence goes on from JACQEC010000004.1 coordinate 32,186, forward strand.
GGCCTGCCGATTGAGCGCACGCTGTCGGTTCCGTGGCGTAAGGACACCGAGGTCGGTTCGTCGCGCCATAAACTGGCCTTCGATGCTCTGCTCGGCCTGAAGATGCTGGCGGTTGCCCTGCGCGAGCGCCCCGACGTGATTCACGCGCACCTGCACGAGGGCGCACTGCTGGGCTTCCCGGCGCATCTGCTCACCGGCGCGCCGCTGATTTTTGACTTTCAGGGCAGTCTGACCAGCGAGATGGTGGATCACCACTTTCTGAACCCGGCCGGGGCGCTGTATCGTCCGGCGCGGCGGCTCGAAGAGGCGATCAACAATCTTCCCAACGCGCTGATTGTGTCGTCGCAGAGAGCCGCGCGGCTGTTGCGCCGCGAGTACGGCTGTCGCAACCCGAATATCACGGTGGTGCCCGACTGCGTCAATGGGCAGTTCTTCCACCCGGACGTGCTGAGCGCAGACGAGCGGCAATCGCTGAAGGCGCGGCTGGGCATTCCCACCCATCACAAGGTGGTGGTCTCGCTTGGACTGCTGGCCGAGTATCAGGGCACCGGCCTGCTGTTGAACGCCGCGCGCGACATCGTTGCGGCACGCTCCGACGTGCATTTCCTGATCATGGGCTATCCGTCTGCGGAAATCTATCAGGCGCGCGCGGCGCAGTTGGGCATCAGCGCGTTCACCACCTTCACGGGCAAGATTCACTACAGCGAAGCGCCGCGCTATCTGGCGCTGGGTGATGTGGCGGTCGCGGCGAAGTTATCGGCGACCGAAGGGATCGGCAAGGTGCTCAACTACATGGCGATGGGACTGCCGACGGTTGCCTTTGACACCGACGTGAGCCGCGAATATCTGGCGGAGTTGGGTGTTTATGCGCGGGCCGGTGATAGCGCAGACCTGGCGCGCGCGCTGCTGGCGGCACTGGACGACGACCCTTCGACAAGCTCAGGACGAGACCCCCAATCCGGTCGGGGGCGCGCGCTGCGGCAACGCGCCTTGCAGGATTACACCTGGGAACAAGCCGGCCGCCAAATCCTCCACGTGTATGAGAGCTGCCTTGCACAACGTTCGTCTGCTGTTTCGCTATCGTGACCTAATCCGCAACCTCGTCGCCCGCGACCTCAAAGTCCGCTACAAGAACTCCGTGCTGGGGATTGTGTGGTCTATGCTCAACCCGCTGGGCATGATGGTCGTGTTCACGGTCGTCTTTACCGTTCTCCTGCCCAATAACGGCGTTGAGCGGTTCCCGATCTTCATCCTTTGCGGCCTGTTGCCGTGGAACTGGTTCACCGGCTCGGTCATGGGCTCGGTTTACAGCGTCGTCGGCAGCGCCTCGCTGGTCAAGCAGGTCTATTTTCCCCGCGAGGCGCTGCCCCTGTCGGTGGTGCTGGCCAATCTGGTGCACTTTTTGATCGCGCTCGTCGTGCTGTTCGTCGTGATGGCCTTTTTCCACACCTCGCTGACGGCGTGGGCGCTGTTATTGCCCGTCGTGATTGCCGTGCAATTCGTCTTCACGCTCGGCCTCGCCTTCTTCCTGTCAGCCATCAACGTTTACTATCGTGATACAGCGATGGTGCTGGATGTTCTGCTGTTGGCGTGGTTCTTCCTGACCCCTATCTTCTATTCGATGGATATCGTGCCCCAGCAGAGCGTCATCCTAGGTTACACCCTGCCCGTCCAGCGGCTGGGGTACATTCTCAACCCGATGGCCTCCTTGATCGCCTCGTACCGGGTGATCCTTTACCACGGCGGGCCGCCCGCCTTCGACTTCCTGTTGCGCACGGTGGTCACGTCGTTGGGCGCGCTGGCTCTCGGCTACCTGTTCTTCCGCCGCGCGAGCCGATCATTTGGAGAGGTCTTGTAACCGGCCATGCACACCATTCCCCATTACCTTGAGAAACTCCGGCAAATGCTTGACCAACTGCCGCTTGCGCCCCTTGAGGAGTTCATCGCCATCCTGCTCTATGCGCGGGCGCATGGGAACACGGTCTTCTTCATGGGCAACGGCGGCAGCGGCTCAACGGCCTCCCACTTTGCCACCGATCTGGGCAAGGGCACCGCGCCCGCCAGCGACACGGCAGGCGTGCCGCGCTTTAAGGTGTTCGCGCTGAACGACCCGTCGCCGACCTTCTCGGCGTATGCGAACGACATGGGCTACCAAACGGTCTTTGCGGAGCAACTGCGCGCGTGGGTCAAGCGCGGTGATATCGTCGTCGGCTTAAGCACCAGCGGCCAATCGCGCAATGTGCTGGCGGCCATGAAAGTGGCGCGGGAAGCCGGGGCGGTTTGCGTGGGCTTCACGGGCTTTGATGGGGGACAACTGAAGGGGTCGGTGAATTTGAGCCTGCACGTGCCCGGCGGCAACGTCGGCCAGATTGAGGACGCGCACCATATCCTGATGCATCTGGTCTGCCACTGCATCCGCGAGCACGATTCCGCCGACCCTTACCCACTGCCCGGCTGGGTTGAGGCACAGGAGTGGGGGCTGCGGGTTCGATGAACGGCAAAGCGTTGGCGCGTTGCGCGTTATGCGTTGCGCGTTGGCGCGGTAGGTTCACCGCCCGCAACGCGGTGACGCAGAGAACGCCGGAGAGAACTCGGAACTTCACGCCGCAAAAGCGCCAGAAGGAATCTCCGCGGCCTCTGCGTTCTCGGCGGTGAATGATTGCCTCTTCGACCGTGCACCCGTGAATGCATAACGCGCCAACGCTCAACGCGCAACGCTTTCCCCGGGCCGTGGTTACAAATTGGCGTTGAAGAAAGCCAGCGTGCGGCGCCAGGCGTCCTCTGCCGCCTGCCGGCTGTAGACTTGCGGGCGCTCGTCGTTGAAGAACGCATGGTCAACGTTCGGGTAGATGTGCATTTCCGCGTGCTTGCCGCGCGAGGCCAGTTCCTTCTCCAGCGCGCGCACCACCTCCGGGCTGACGAACCCGTCCTTTTCCGCGTAGAGGCCGAGCACCGGCGCCGTCAGCCGATCAAGGTCGGGCTTGACTGCCGGGTGGCCGCCGTAGAAGATGACACACGCCCCCACCGCGTCCGGGTTCTTGGACGCGGCAAACAGCGAGAGCGCGCCGCCCATGCAAAACCCCACCGTGCCGACCTTCTGGCCGCCCACGCCGGGATGTGACTGCAAGAAGTTGACGGCGCCGCGCAGGTCACGCTCGGCTTCGTCAATATTCATCGCCATCATCAGTTTGCCCGCCTCGCCCGGCTCGGTGGTCTGCTGGCCGTGATACAAGTCGGGCGCCAGCGCAACGAAGCCGGCTTTGGCGAACCGGTCGGCCACATCCTTGATGTGAGGCACAAGCCCCCACCACTCTTGAATCACGATCACGCCCTTGCCCTGGCCGCTGGCGGGCACAGCCAGGTAGCCGCCGGCCATCTTGCCATTGCTCTTGAACGACACGGTTTCTCCACTCATGGTTATCTCCTTGTTCAGCATAAGGTAACGGGGATTGGCGGGATGGTACGGGCGCACGGCCGTGCACCCGTACCTTTCCTCAACGACGCACGCCGATAATAGCAAAACACCCGGCCAAGGTCAAGGGCGCGAATTGTTCATTGTTCTTTCAGGGCCTCTCATAAAGTTGTTAATGACGAAGCTCGCTCCCGCTGGACTCCCGCTGGTCGCAAATCCAGCGGCCCCCAGTGGCGGATATGGCTATCCGCCACGAGCGAGGATTGAGGAGTCCTGATTGCCCTTCGGCAAGATTCTTATATAGGACTGCGCGGCACCCCGACATAAACAGGCGTTTGCATTAACGGCAGATGAGAGTATCGGGCGACCTGAAACCTCGCTGTAGCCCTGCGCGTGACACTGAGTAGATAGGTATGGCCTAAACCCCGGCGACTTCATCGCTCATCCGTTGCGCCGCTCAGGTCGCAGGGGTATAATCGAAGCGGGATCGTATGGAGGGACAATCTATGGCTCGTTTACGTATTGCATTCATGTTCTTTGGGTTGAGCCTGATTCTGGTGGCGTGCAACTTCGGCGCGGCCGGCCCGAGCGCGCCTTGCTCGGTCACCGTCTCGAAGCAAGCGGCGGATCGCCTGATTCAGAAAATCCGCGCGGAGTTTGGCCCGCCCGGTAAGAGTATCACCGTGAAGGCCACGGATGAGGAGGTCAGTTCTCTGTTCAC